>NZ_SVCB01000034.1 GCF_015058545.1 Veillonella sp. | reverse complement strand
GGAAGACCGGTTTCTTTCTTGGCTTCCAGTAACAGTTCAATACCTTCCGCCTTCATGCCCTGGAAGTCGTAAGGGGAAGTTCTCGGTTTAAATGCGCCGCCTCTCAGCATGGTTGCACCAGCCGCCTTAACGCCTTCTGCCACTTCTCGAATCTGTTCCGGGTTCTCAACGGAGCAAGGTCCGGCGATAACCGCAAAGTGACCGCCGCCACATTTTGCCCCTAGAACATCTACGATGGTGTCTTCCGGATGGAATTTGCGATTAGCTTTTTTGAACGGTTCTTGAATGCGCGTTACTTTTTCAACAAAATCTAACGATTCAATTTGGCGCTTATCTACGAGTGAGGTATCGCCGATGAGGCCGATTAATGAGTAGTTGTCCCCTTGACTGGGGTGTAACGTAATCCCTTGGGCCTCTAATTTTTGGCGTAACTCTTGAACTTTCTCCGGGGTAGCATTTTCCTTCAATGTAATAATCATAGTAATCTCTCCTCTTTCGTCACTTATGAATATTTGAAAACAGGTTTCGTTCATAAATTCAAATCCTTTACTGCTTGTACAACCTTCGTTGCTTTCAATAATTACTTTTAAGTGATAGTAAAAAAGGAGCTACCCGCGTGCACTACGGGTAGCTCCTTAACTATACTAAGCCTGACAATGATACCGAAATCAGCGTAGCCCAAATAGTCCTTTACCCGTTGCCTGGATAAAGAACCAAAAATAGAAGTATTGGCTGTTCATAGTGCTGATAGCAGTATTCATAATATTGGCTCCTCTCTTAAAGTGATTGCCAACATTATAAACCTAAGTTTCTATTCTGGCAAGTCTTTTTTTGCAAAACATTCGTAAACTTCAGGTAAACTAATTATTTAGTTGATTATGCGACTTATTGCTGAGCTTATTGTAATGATAGCGCTTGACTAAAAAAGAAAAGCCGGCGAGGTGCCGGCCTTCCTGGCTTGATTTATGACGCTGTATTACTCTAAATCGTCGAAGTCGAATGCGGCTGCTTTCGTATAGTTCGTAACTTTTGCTTCAAAGAAGTCCGTCTTAGTGCTATTGAGGTTGGAGAAACTTTCAATCCAAGCCATTGGATTTTCTTTGATATCCGGATAGAGATGTTTAAGGCCGATGGCTTCTAAACGAATATTAGCCAAGTATTTAATATAACGTTCAATCAATACATTGTTGATACCGAGGATTTTGTCATCCGTAATGTATTGGCCCCATGCGATTTCGTTTTCCGTACCTTGACGGAGCATGTCCGTAAGTTCCGCTTCCAATTCCGGTGTAAATAACTCAGGACGTTCGATGCGAAGTTCACGAATGATGTTTTGGAATAAAACGAGGTGCGTTACTTCATCGCGGTTGATGTATTTAAAAATCGTACTGGTTGCGGTCATCTTGCCCTGGCGTGCCAAGGTGTAGAAGAAGCTGAAACCGGAGTAGAAATAAATCCCTTCCAAGATGTAGTTCGCCATGATAGTGCGAATCAAATTATGTTCCGACGGATCATCGCTGAAACGTTGGTAAATGTCGGCGATGAAACGGTTACGCGCGAGGAGGTGTTCGTCCGTACGCCATTCGTCATAAATGCGGTCGCGGGTAATCGGGTTCGTTACGGTGTCCAAAATATAGGAGTAACTCTGAGCGTGAATTTCTTCTTGGAATGCTTGAATATTAAGCAATGAGGCCACTTCGGCAGCCGTAATGTAGCGGCTTAAGTTGGGTAAATTTTCACTTTGAATTGAATCAAGGAAATTGAGGAAGGAAATAATTTTGTCAAACGCACGGCGTTCGCTGTCGGTCAAAAACGGGAATTGTTTGATATCTTCGTTCAGCGAAATTTCTTCCGGAATCCAGAAGTTGTTGAGCATGGTGCGGTACATCTGGGTTGCCCAGTCATATTTGATGCGGTTCCATTCGCGCAAGTTGGTCGTATTGCCACCAATCATGCTTTCCGTGCCGCGCTCGCCATGTTCGTTAAAAATTAATTTTTTATCCATAATGACATTCACCCTTTCTATATAAGTTGTTGTCTTTAGTATAGCATATTAAAGCGGTTAATCGTATGAAATTTACGGCTAACCGGCAGTCATATTTGCTTATCAAAAGGCTATAAAATACCAGTGTAATTGATGTTTTATAACAATTCGCATGACTGCCGGTTTTGAAACCGTTTATCGTTTTAATTTAAATCAGGAAGAACAGCTGGTGCATTCGTCCATTTCGAGGGACTGATTGCGGATGTAGTAAATCGTTTTAATACCCTGTTTGTACGCTTCGATATAGAGGTTAAGAATCTCTTTGGCCTTAACTTGCGGTGTAATATACAAGTTGAAAGATTGAGCCTGGTCGATGTGACGCTGACGTACGCCGCAAGCGCGGATGCTCCACTGCTGGTCGATGGTGTGTGCTTCTTTGTAGAGCCAGAAGGTGGAGTTATCGAGATCAGGGGCCGTTTTTGGCGTGAAGCTGCCTTTCTTTTCTTCGATGAAGAATTTTTTGAAAATAGGGTCAATACCGGCTGTGGTATTAGCGATATTGGAAGTACTGCCGGTTGGGGCAATCGCCATGAGGTAACCGTTACGCAAGCCGTATTTAGCTACATCTTTGCGCAACTGTTGCCAACGTTCAGACGTATAACCGCGGCGTTCGAAGTAAGCACCGGTTTCCCATTCGGAACCTTTGAACGCAGGGTAGGCGCCTTTTTCTTTAGCCAATTCCATGGATGCTTTGATTGCGTAGTAAGCGATGTTTTCAAATAATTTGTCCGCTGCTTCAATGTGCTCTTCCGATTCCCATTGAATCTGATGACGCACTAAATAGTGGTGATAACCGCTCGTACCGAGGCCGATGGCGCGGTATTTTTCGCTGGTCATCTTAGCTTCCGGTACCGGGAACTGGTTGATGGAAATAACATTATCGAGCATGCGAATCTGAAGGGCTACATTGGCTTCCAATTCTTCGTCGGTGATTCGACCGAGGTTAATGGAGTTAAGGTTACATGTTACCATGTCGCCGGTCACTGTTTTAGTCGTGATGCTGCCATCCGGATTAATCACTTCTTCGCCGAGGTTGGTGAAACCAACGTTCTGCGCGATTTCGTGGCACAAGTTGGAGGCATAAATCATGCCCGCATGCTTGTTAGGGTTGGCGCGGTTAGCGGTGTCGCGGAAGAAAATGAACGGCGTACCGGTTTCTACGGCACTGCGCATGATTTTTTTCATCATATCCAAAGCGCTGACCTGGATTGGGTGAAGGTCAGGATTGTTTTCACAGAGGAGATAATGCTCGGTGAAGGCTTTGTTGTTTTCGTCTTCATCGTAAAAATCTTCTAAGTTGAAGCCCATAACCTGCTGCACTTCATGTGGAGCGAAGAGGCTGAAGTTTTCACGGGCGAGCAAACGTTCCATGAAGATGTCCGGAATAGCGATAGCCGGGAAGATATCATGGGCTTTACGACGATCGTCGCCGTTGTTGGTACGAAGCTCTACGAACTCGTAGAAGTCTTTATGCCAAATATCAAGAGTTACGGTAGCGCCACCTTTACGTTTGCCGAGCTGATCAACGGCTACGGCTGTATCGTTGTAAAGACGAACCCAAGGGATAACGCCGCCGGAAGAGTTTTTATAACCGCGAATATCACTGTTCAAGGCACGAACTTTACCCATGTAAATACCGAGGGCACCGCCGTGTTTGGATACGCGGGAGAATTTGCTGTTTACGTCGTAAATAGACCAGAGGTTATCGTCAACGCCGGAGATGAAGCAGCTGCTGAGCTGATGAAACGGCGTACCCGCATTGGCCAAGGTTGGCGTAGCGGTAGTCATTTTTAATTCGCTCATTAAGTCGTAGAATTTTTTGGCGAATTCTACTTTGCGATCCCCTTCGATGAGGGCCAGATGCATAGCGATAGCCATGAAACGTTCTTGTGGCAATTCATACACTTCTTTGTCGTAACCTTTTACAAGGTAACGATCGGCCAATAATTTGATACCTTCATAGTTGAAGAGGTAGTCCCGTTTAGGTTTGATGTAGTCGCCTAATTCTTCAAGTTCTTCTTCGGTGTATTGGGTGAGGAAGAAGTCCGCGTAGCGATTAGATTCTACTAATTTTTTTACTAATGCAGGGAAGTTGCCGTAACCGAACGCTTTGTATTTGCGTTGGATGGCCGCTTCTTTATATAAGTCGAAAAGGAACAGGCGGGCTGCCACAAACTGCCAATCTTGGTTCATGCGGTTAACCATGTTGCCGTAACCGTCGTCTACTTTTTGGATAACTTTTTCGATTGCAGTCTGAACCAAAATCTTCTGAATTTCTTTGGTGCTCATGCCGTCAACGAACTGTAATTTGGAGTCCATTTCGAGTTCGATAGGATCGCAGCTTTCAAGCCCCAAGCATGCGAAGGCAATCATCTTTTTAGTTTTTTCTACCGAGAGCGGTTCGTAATGGCCGTCTCGTTTTTTAATCATAATAGCCATGAATAAGGTTCCTTCCCGTTACAAAGTACTACATTTACACATAAAAATATGGCTCGCAAACAGTGACTTCACTGTATTTACGTAAGCCGTTGATACACTCATACCCTCTAAATACATCTATTTGGTACTATCGATGAGTTGTATTATAAATCAATATCTTGTATACGATATTAGTTATCATATACAAGATACACCTCATTATACTATTTTCCGACGGTGAAAAGAAAGAGGGAAATGTCAATCTGTATTGAATTTTTTGCATATGATGAATGAAGATTTCGGTTGGTGGAATTTAATGACTTGACATTTTAAAGTTGTGAGAATGTATAGGGGTGTAAGCGGGTTCACAAGTAACGATGACTTGCTTATGACGTTTGCAAACGGTCAATGAGAACGATGAGAAACTCAATAGTACATGTACTTTTCAGTAATATGGACAAAATGAAGGGCTCTGTTTGATGTATGATTTTTTGGCATACATACACGAGTTTTCAGACGATTTTTAACTTTAGGAGGCAACTATGGCTACAGGAACTAAGAATGTTTTGAAAAAAGAATTACAGCTTGTATTATTGGATGATGAATTAAAGGAAACTACGGTGCGCATCAGTGTACCGAAAGCGGATGTAAGCCGCACGGCAGCCGAAACAGTGGCAAATTTGTTGATTGCCAAACGTTTTATGACCAGTGCCAAAGGTAAGGTGTTAACCGGTTATAAAGGCGCTTTTATGGTAGAAAATACCAGTGCTCAATTGGTTGATTAATCGGTTGACAATATGGCTTAGTAGCTTGGTAAGTTTGTAAGTTAAGCTATCATGGCAGAAGCAAAGATTGGCTGTGTTAGCAGCAACCGGTCATAAGAGTAAAGTAGTACATATTTTAGTATAAATATATAGGAGGCTAATTATGGCAGACGCAACAGTAAAAGAAGTAGTAAAAATTCAGATTCGTTTAGATTTAGGTAATAATAAAGTAAAATCCGTAAGCATTGGTAATGTTAATCCGGAACTTAGTAATGCGGATTTTGAAGAAGTGGGCCAGGCTATGGCCGAACTTTGTGCCTATCCGTACAAAGATGTGGTTCGCGTAGAAACTACGACCATGACGCCACAGGCTTAAGGCTTTGGCTGTGGGGCTGCCGAACAAGTAGCAGCGCTACAAAGTCCGGGTGATGTTAGTAAAATAACCTGGGAGATTTTAGGAAATTAATATAAATAAAACGGTGTAATCTGTATAAAACAGGTTGCACCGTTTTTTTATATTGAAAAAATTTGAAATAGAGTGCTCTTTAGTATAGGCAGTTATATTATATTTAAGTTATAATAAAAATATATAAAAGAGTTCTTATGTCTTATATTTTTAGTTTCATATGGAGGCATGATATATGACAATGTTTAATATGAAAAAGAAAGCATTTCTTGTTTTGGCCGGGTTGGCCATGGTGTCCGGCACTGTATTGGGCGCCGGTAATAGTGCCACTACAGCTAATGGTACTACGGCGCTTACCGGGAGCGACAAAGATTTGGCCGCTGTTGTTAATTATGCGACTCAGGAAGCTGTTAAGGCAGGATCGCCTTATGTAAACCGAGGCATACCAAAACAGGTGTTAGAAGCGTTTATGCCGGCCTCGGGGGCTAAGACGGTGCTTACGAATGAAAGTAACTCCTTGTATAAAGAACAAGCTTTACGGGTAGCTTTCCCTATGACGGATGCTTCGAAGTATGGTTTGGTGCCGAATTTTGACGGTTTCCCAAAACAGATTCCGTCTTTTGCTAACAATGTCTCCGTGTTTTATAGTCCGCAATTTATAAAAGCCGGTGGGGAAGCACAGGTTAGTTTCACCGGTACGGCTTCCGAAATGGCACCGTATATCGGAGAAGCCCTTAAGTTAGCGATTATGCAGACTAATTTAACAGATAGCCGTTCGGTTTATGTAAAAATGGAACCAAATTCAGACATGCAATTTGCCGACAGTTTACGCGAATTATTACCTGGTTATAAAATCGTTACAACGCCTGAACTAAAGAATCTTGGGCCGTGGCGTGATTTCTGGAGCGATATTATCGACGTAAACTCCGTAAATAGCGAAAATTATGTAACGGATCAGTTATTCGATACGGATACGAATAAAAAAGCGCAGCAGCAACTGCTAGGCTATTATTCGTATAATTACAATATGGTGAACTTGGATGATTCCTATACGTATTATATTTTTAGCGTAGGGACGACATTTAACCATGCGTATGTAACCGGTGCGGCTGTGAATAAAGCGGGTTCGGAGATTGTTTATTTTTACAAACAGAAGTAGGGGCTGTGATTAATGAGGTGTTATTATAAATCCGAATGTTTTGTAGAAAACGTGTATTAACGTTCGGCAAAGTTTATTGACCCTAATTTTTTACTATGTTAAAATGAAAGAGTAATATTCAGTCATTTCGATGGAGGTTAAAGACACATGATTCAACGGTATACAAGAGAAAAAATGGGCCATATTTGGAGCGAACGCAACGAATTTGACCAAATGTTGGAAGTAGAAATTCTTGCTTGTGAAGCACAGGCTGAATTGGGCATTATCCCTAAAGAAGCAGCTAAGGTTATTCGTGAAAAAGCAAACTTTGACGTAGAACGCATTCACGAAATTGAAAAAGAAACGAATCATGATATTATTTCCTTCGTAACCGCTGTCGGCGAATACGTTGGCGAAGAAGCCAAATACATTCACCTCGGCCTTACATCTACGGACGTAAAAGATACGGCTCTCGGCTCTATGATGAAACAAGCTTGTGACATCATTTTGGAAGACTTACATCAGTTCCGCGATGTACTTCGTCGCCGTGCCGCTGAATTTAAATACACCCCAATGGTTGGTCGTACCCATGGTATTCATGGCGAACCTACAACTTTCGGCTTAAAACTTTGCCTCTGGATGGCTGAAATTGAACGTGATATTGAACGTTTGGAACATGCAAAGAAAAACGTAGCCGTTGGTAAAATGTCCGGCGCCGTTGGTACTTACTCCGTTAACGATCCGTTTATTGAAAAATATGTGTGTGAAAAACTCGGTTTGGAACCGGTAAAAATTGCAACTCAGGTTATTCAACGTGACCGTCATGCTGAACTTTGCAGCACCTTGGCCATCATCGCCAGTACTTTGGATAAAATTGCTCTTGAAATCCGGCATTTACAACGTACGGAAGTGCGTGAAGCGGAAGAATACTTCAGCCCTAAACAAAAAGGCTCCTCTGCTATGCCTCACAAACGTAACCCAATTACTTGTGAACGTATCTGCGGCTTAGCCCGTGTGGTACGCGGCAATGCGCAGGCGGCTTTGGAAGACGTGGCTTTATGGCATGAACGCGATATTTCCCACAGCTCTGTTGAACGTGTAATTTTGCCGGATAGCACAATTACTGTTGACTACATGTTGTCCTTGGCTATTAAAGTTATCGACAAATTGTTGGTATACCCTGACAACATGATGAAAAACCTTGAATTGACCGGTGGTTTAATTTTCAGCCAGCAAATCTTAACAGCTTTAGTTGATAAAGGTGCTGTTCGTGATGAAGCGTACCGTTGGGTACAGCGTCATGCTATGGCTCGCTGGTTGGAAGGCAAAGACTTCAAAGCAGGCCTTAAAGGTGATGCGGATATTAAAAAATATCTTACCGATGAAGAAATCGACCATCTCTTCGACCCACATCGTATGTTGAGACATGTGGATACGATTATGGCAAGATTCGGATTATAATAAAATAGCGCGAGATATATAAACCCCGAGAAGCTCCTCATCTAAGGCTTGGTTTCTGCAAGCAGAAAAGACCCTTAGATAAGGACTTCTCGGGGTTTTTCCATATAACCTCGCGCTGTTTCATTACGGGGAGGTGGGGAAGGAGGAGAGGCTTGGTTTCTGCAAGCAGAAAAGACTCTTAGATAAGGACTTATCGGGGTTTTCTCTGTCTCCTTCTCCCGGCATAGTGAATACGGCGCGAGGTGCTGAGCGAAGCCCTGAGAGATCCGCGGCTGATATGAGATGATAGAAAAAAGTGGCGAGGTATCACGGTAAAAGGGTCTTCCTTCAAGCCTTTGGACGCGATACCTCATCCTCCCTCGTCCCCGTATAGTGAATGCGGCGCGAGGTGCTGTGGGAGGAGAACCAGAGCGGTCTTCAGTGTGAGGTACTTAGAGAAAAATGGTTGGCGTATCACGGTAAAAGGGTCTTCCTTCAAGCCTTTGGACGTGATATGCCAACCATTCTTTTTATGCTTCACCGGAGTGCCCTCCGGTTCTCCGACAGCCCCTCCGCCGTTTTACTTAATTCCTTCTAATGCTTGTTTTTTACTTTCTTTACCGAAGCTCAACACTACGAGTGCAATGATGACGAAGACGGAGGCAAAGAGGTAAAAAATTGAGTCCATGTGCATTTCATGGGATAGGAGAAAACCGACTAAAAACGGGGCGATGATGCCACCGATACGACCGATGCCGGCGGCCCAACCGGAGCCGAGGCCACGGATTTCGGTAGGATATAATTCCGGCGTGTAGGTGTAAATAACACCCCAAGCGCCTAAATTAAAGAATGACATGCAAATGCCGGAGGTCAATAACATGGCTTCCGAGGTGGCATGACCAAAGAAATAGCTGCTGATGCCGCTACATAATAAATAGAGCGATAAGGTATAGCGACGGCCGATTTTATCAACTAAATAGGCTGCTGAAATGTAGCCCGGGAATTGTGCTGTGGTCATGATTAAGAAGTATTCGAATGATTTTATAATGGTAAAACCTTGTTGATAGATTAACGAAGGGAGCCACATGAAAATGCCGTAGTAGCTGAAAACAATGCCAAACCAGGTAATCCATAGCATAGCAGTGCGCAAGGCATATTGTTTGTTCCAAAGCGTGCCAAGGGTAGGGCGAGAGTCGTTGGCTGTTAACATAGTTAAATCGTCTTTGGTGCAACGCGTGAGAGGAACCTTGGTAGCGGCCTCTACTTGAGCGATGGTTGCGTTCAGTTGGTCAAGTTTTTGCTGTTTAATCAGATAACGTAAGGATTCCGGCATGTGGGAGCGAATGACCCCGGTATAGAGGGCTGGTAAAGCCCCAATGGCAAGGCCGATACGCCAACCGTAAATCGGAATGATAAGATAGGCGATGAGAGCTGCTAAAAGCCAACCGATAGCCCAGAAGCTTTCCAGCATGACGATGAAACGGCCACGGGAATCTTGCGGTGAATATTCGGTAATCAAGGTGGCTACTACAGGGAGTTCACCACCGAGGCCAAGGCCTACCAATAAACGACAGACGAGCAAAAACTCGTAGTTAGGTGCCATGGCTGATAGGGCCGTGGCAATACCGTACAGCAACATGGTCCAGGTAATGATTTTTTTACGACCTATATGATCCGCTAAAGCACCGGCCAATACGGCGCCGATGGCCATGCCCAAAAGACCTACACTGCCGAGCATACCGATTTCTGTGCCCGTGAGATGCCATTCTTTGGTTAATAACGGCATGATGAAGGAAATAATGCCCGTATCCATGGCGTCAAAAGCCCAGCCGATGCCGGCAATGAGTAAAAGTTTGTAATGAAAGCGATTAGGTTTCATCGTGTTCAATTCATTAATAATCATCGAGTCACCCCTAAATTTTTATACCTAAGAATAGAAACGTGGAAATAAAAAAACTAAAAAGTATACAGATTGACCATGTGTATACTTTTTTAACTATACAGCAAGAATTATCAGATAGCAAGGCTTTTTTGAAAAAAGTAAGCAAGATGATTATATGAAAAAACACCGGACAGTTATGCGTCCGGTGCTACTATTATGTGTAAATCCTGTAATGCTTTGATGATGCGATCCATTATGTCGGGCGTGGGTGCTTCAATCAGATGGGTGTGAAGACCGTTGTTTAATCTGGAGAGCAAACCACTGGTAGACTCTTTTTGTTTGTTTAAAAAGGCCTCAATATCGTCGTCTGTTTTGATTAACAAGGGGGCAGTGAGCGTCCCGTACACGTCGTGGTTGACAGATACATTGTGAACCAGGCCGCCCATGGCGACGATCGTGTGTAATTCCGTCACTACATCCTCCGGCTTATGACGGCAGGTTATGGTGCGTAAAACGCCCTGCGTTGGAGCTTTGCTGATTTCATATCCTTTTACGGTGGAACGAATCGGATAACCGGCGGCACGGAGCGCGGCCATGTCGTTTACGATTACCTGTCGTGTAACCCCGTAACTCTGAGCTAATTCATCACCCGTCAGCGGTGTTATACTTTCATTTAATATAGTTATGAGCTCTTGGCGTCGTTTTTCCTTTTTCTTCATGGGCTGGTTCACCTTGCTGTGACAACAAATAGGGGATTGAAATATAAGGCTGTGGCAGTGCACGTCCACACCCTTTGCTAATTTATAGAATAACATTTAAATACTTACTGCTGTTTTCTATTATTTTAGCTCATTTTATAGAATCATGCACTATAGTGACATGAAACAATATAAAAAATCCCTCCTCCTCAGCATTATAAACACGGCGAGAGGTCTTTGGGAGAAAACGGAGAGGTCCTCGGATGAGGGCCTTTTTGCGAAGCAAAACCAAGCCTTAGCCGAGGAGCCTCTCCGTTTCTCCATGCCTCCGCCGTTTTACCTAATGCATACTTTTGATTCGTGTGGTATAATGAGGTGTATGAATGGCTCTTATTAATTTTTTTAGAGCAGGCCATACCACAACTGACACTATGTGATACAAATGGAGGTTTGAATATTATGGCAACTAGTATGGTTATCGGAACCCAGTGGGGCGATGAAGGAAAAGGCAAGATCGTAGATTATTTAGCAGAACAGGCGGACGTCGTAGTTCGTAGTCAAGGCGGCAACAATGCAGGACATACCGTAGTAGTTGATGACGTAGCATTTGCGCTTCGTTTATTGCCTAGTGGGATTTTATATGACAATAAAATCAATGTGGTAGGCACCGGTACAGTTATCGACCCTAAAGTTCTTTTAGGTGAAATTGAAAACTTGGAAAGCCAAGGCAAAAGTGCTAAAACATTGCAGATTTCCAATCGTGCTCATGTAATTTTGCCATATCATAATCGCTTGGATGAAGCGGAAGAAGCCTCTAAAGGCGCCTTGTCCATCGGTACGACCAAGAACGGTATCGGCCCTTGCTATGCAGATAAAGTAAATCGTATCGGCATTCGCATCTGCGATTTGATGAACGAAGAAGTTTTTAAAGAAAAATTACAGTACAATGTTAAGATTAAAAATAAAATTTTGCGCGAAGTATATGGCGCTGAACCGGTAGATTACTATGAAATTTTAAAAGATTACTTAGAATATGCCGATCGTTTACGCCAATATGTACAAGATACAAATTACAATGTAGTATCTTACATCAAAGATGGTAAAAAAGTATTGTTCGAAGGTGCTCAGGCAACTATGCTTGACCTCGATCATGGTACTTATCCATTCGTTACGAGCTCTCATCCTATTTCCGGTGGTGCTTCGGTAGGCGCCGGTGTAGGTCCTAATTATTTGAAAAATATCGTAGGCGTGGTTAAAGCGTATGCTACCCGTGTAGGTGCAGGCCCATTCCCATCCGAACAATTGAATGAAATCGGTGATTTACTCCGTGAAACCGGTCATGAGTTCGGTACCGTAACCGGCCGTCCTCGTCGTTGCGGTTGGTTAGACCTCGCTGTAGTTAAATATGCAGCTGACCTTAACAGCCTTGATTATTTGGCAATTACCCGTCTTGATATTTTGGACAAATTGCCTGAAATTAAAATCTGTGTAGGTTATACTTTGAACGGCGAACCGGTTAAAGGATTCCCGGCAGATTTACAGGTATTGGAACAATGCGAACCGGTATATGAAACGTTACCTGGTTGGCAGACAGATATTAGCGGTATTCGTCATTATGATGAGTTGCCTGAAGCGGCTCGTCGTTATGTAGAACGTATTTCGGAAGTAACCGGCGTTCGTCTCGGTATCGTATCCGTAGGTCCTAACCGTAAACAGACTATCGTGTTGGAAGACGTATTCGGAGCTTAAGAGCGCTTGTATAGTTGGAGCCTAACAACTCTCGTATAGTTTTTTTTGCATGAAAGCACAATAAAACAGTAAGTAATTTAGCCACTGAGTTAATTCGTTGACTCAGTGGCTTTTTAGCAGTATTACCGGAAAATATCATGTAGAAGCGGATGTTATGGGCTGTTTGATAAACTTCGTTTTGCAATTTATAAACTTTTTATAAACTATGCGTTTTGGTAATAACTTTGTGTTAAAAAGGCAGAAATTATGGTAAAATAAAAGATAATGTGAGAAATTAACACACTCTGTAAGAGAAATATAGTTTGGTAAGTTGTAAACAAGTAAAAGGAGATATTAACAGTGGATTACCTGATTTCATTTTTGGAGACATACGGCTATGCGGCCATGTTTATTACGATGGTATTGGAAAATGCCAATGTTCCGATTCCCAGTGAGATTGTGTTGGGCTTCTCGGGGTATTTGATTGCGCAAGGCGTATTCGAGATGAATATGACTATGATTGTAGCTACGGCTGCCGGTGTGGTTGGTTCTATTTTATCCTATTGGATGGGGGAACATGGGGGCCGTCCGTTGCTTAGAAAATATGGTCGCTATATTTTCTTCAATGAACATAAATTTGAAATGGCTGAGAAAATGTTTAATAAATACGGCGGTGCGGCTGTGTTCTTTGGCCGCCTGTTGCCGGGGATTCGTACCTTTATTTCCTTCCCTGCCGGGATTGCCCGTTATCCGATGGGACGTTTTATCATCTGGACTTTACTCGGCACGATTCCTTGGACGATTTTGCTCGTATGGCTCGGCGTAAAATTAGGTGAACATTGGCAGGATTTGATTGAGTACAATCATGAATTCTTAGTTATTATGATAGTTGTTTTTGCTATCATTGCGGTCTTCTTCGGCATTCGCTATTATCGCAACAAAAAGCGCAACCAAGATATAGCCGGTGTAAATTCAGTTGACGATGATTTGAAGATTGAAACTAAAGTAGCGGCAGACCTTACGGATGAGGCAACAACCGAAATGAAAAACAATGCTGTGCAAGATAATACAACACAGCGCTAAGGAGGGATTAGATGCGACTTCATCGCTTGAGCGTCATTTGCTTCTTAATCGCCTTCGCCATGTTTGCTATCGGCAACGGCAGCTTGCCGATTACCGATCCGGTTGAGTCGAACTATGCATTGACAGCTAAAGAAATGGTCATGTCCGGCGATTGGTTATCGCCACAGATTTATCATGAATATTGGTATGATAAGCCTATAATGATTTATTGGCTTATTGCGTTAAGTTATAAAATTTTCGGGTTTTCCGATTTTGCCGCTCGTTTTCCGGCCGCTTTATTCGGAGCCTTGTCGGTAGGTTTTTTCTACCAGGTAGTGCGCAGTATTTCCGGCCGTCGTTTGGTGTCGCTGTGGAGTGCCATGATTCTCGGTTCATCCCTTGAATTCTGGGTTTTGGCGCGAGGCATCGTAACGGATATGGTGCTCTTGTGGGCGACTATCGGCACTTTGGCTTATGCCTATCGCGGGCTTACGGAGCGGCGCACCTTGTTTATGGTGTGGGCCTACCTTTTTGCGGGCATCGGCGTTTTGACAAAAGGTCCGGTGGCACTCGTATTGCCGGGAATTTTGCTCTTAGTATATGCCGCCGTAATGCGTTCGGGCCGTATGCTTCGCTACATCTTTGCATGGCAAGGTATTTTGGCCTTTTTAGTGGTAGTTATGCCTTGGTACGGCTACATGTATATGACCCATGGCCAAGATTTTATCGATGGCTTTTTGGGCCTTCATAATGTGGTGCGCGCCACTCAATCGGAGCATCCGGAAGCCAACCACTGGTGGTATTACTTGGTTATGTTCCCGTTGGCTTCATTGCCATGGACGGGCACGGTATTATACGGCATGTATTACGGTTGGCGTTTTAAACAGCCGTTCTACATTTACTCCATGATTATGGGTTGGGGCACATTAGTGTTCTATACCTTAATGGCCACTAAATACCCGACGTATACATTTATCAGCTTGGTACCGTTCAGCTTTTTAGGCGCCTTCGGGGGTGTAAAAATATTGCGCCCCGGTCGCCCTCGTAAGTTGACTTGGCTCATTATGGGGCCGGCCTTCTTCTTATGGATTGTTTTGGGCGTGGCCAGTTTTTATGTGCCGTGGGGGTTCTGGTATTTATTGTATGTACTGATTGTAGTCGGCTTTATTTTGACCGGCTTGATGTACTGGAACCGGAAACGGTATATGTTGCCGGTAGTAGTTACTTTTATGACCATGGCCATTGCCGGTCTTGTTATTCATGAAGGGGTTCAGCCGCTGGTTGAACAGCGTTCATCGGTAACTTATGCACCTATTGTGGCTCAGTATGACGGTGACATCTATTATTATGGTGAGTATAGTGCGTCGCTCGTTTATTATACGGACAAAGAAGTGACTAAAATTGAAGATGATGCGTTGCCTAATAAAAATAAGGAGCGTAGTAATGCTTGGGAAGGTAAAAACAAGATGCCTGCTCAATCAGTAGAAGCAGTGACGGAGCGTTTTCAGGCGGCTCTTAATAATGAAGAGCGCGTTTTGCAACGTATAACGAATGAAAATGGTCAGCCGACTCGCTTGCCGATGGGTAAAAACCCGACAGAACCGATGCCGATTGATAATCCGGTAGCGCTTCATGCGATGATTCTGGTGCCTGAGAAGTATCGGACTCATTTTGAAAATTCTTCGTTAGCGCCAATGGTGAAATTACTGCGAGTTGAAAATAAGACATTTATTTACGAAACGCGTTAAATTTTAAATAGTTTTCTCGGAACTTGTTAAACTCTGGGTTGTATTGCTGAATAGGCTTATGCAACTCAGGGTTTTAAATTTGTACCGGTTAGGAGGGTGTATGAAAGATTCGATTAGTCGGTTTATAGACAAACTGGCCGCGTATGAAGGCTCTGATACGGTGTTTAATCCGTGGCGTGACTACAATCCGGTTATCGATGTATCAGAGGCGGCACCGCAGTGGCGCCGGGAACAATTGGAAGCGTATTTAAGAGCACGCGTACAACAATGTCACTATCTTATTGTGGCTGAGGCCGTGGGGTATCAGGGAGGACGCTTTTCCGGTATTGCCATTACTTGTGAGCGCATGCTCCTTGGTTTTCATAATGAAGTGAAGCCCGTTATGGTTTTGCCGGACGGTCTGGGCAAACGCACGAGTAGTGCCGACAGCCCCTTACCGCTCAATAATAAACAACGCTCGGAAGGGTTTAACGAACCGACGGATACGGTCGTGTGGTCGGCTCTTTTGGAAAATAATATTTCTACTTATGAGGCTATATTGTGGAATATTTTTCCTTTTCATCCCCATGTAGCCAATGAGCCTTTGACGAATCGCACGCCTACGGAGACAGAAATTGTTGTCGGCGGTCAGTTTACGGAGGACTTAATGGCCTTGCTTGAGGAGTTCAATGGTGGCAGGCCGATTATTTGTGCCGTAGGGCGCAAGTCGGCGGATATTTTGGCGCGCCAAGGTATTGTTGCCCATGCCTTACGTCATCCCGCCAACGGCGGTGCCAAGCAGTATCGTGAGCAGTTCAAGGCAGTGATTGAGCGTTAATGACAGTGTGTAAAGACGGATGACGTGGGCATAAAATGAGTGTAATCGTCAGTTAGTATACGCAAAAGACATGGAATAAAAAAGTTTTATATATAGAGAACCTTCGATTAATTTGTCGGGGGTTCTTTTCGTTTTATATGACTTATGGTATACTATTCGTAAGATATTTGTTCGGCTTTGGGTTAATATAATGTGCAAAGAGTCATAATTCGGCTCTTTTTTCAGGTACACAATATGTGTAATCGTTGCGTTTTTTCACATTTTACCCTTTAACTTTACAGAAGCAGTATGCAGACGAAGAGGCGTGTCTTACAAAGAACGGTCCTTGCTTTTGTGTTGCATCCATACGCTTATGTGATGACAAGTTAATAATGAACGAGTGAATCTTTTTACGTACATCCTACCAAGGAATCGGAGCATAGGTATACTCCGCGACGGACGTACATGATTAAGGTATATATTTAAGGAAATATAAAATTTAGGAGGAGTAATACATATATGTTAAAAGAATTATTGAATCAATTAACGGGCCAAAGCAATAATGCTGCTAATGAGCCTAAACCGGCGGTTGAGAAAAAAGCACCGGTAGCTAAAAATGTGGTAGCCACTGAAACGGCCGGTGCCGATCAAGCACAACAGGGCGGCGAAACAACTCGTCGCACTACACGTCGCACCAATAGTAATCGCAATAGCGGTGAAACTCGTCGTCCCGGCACGCGACGTACAACGAATGCGTCCGGCGAAGGTACTAAACAGTCCGCACCGCGTCGTAAGAGTACAAATTCCGCCAATGCTGCGGCTAATGCGGAAGGTACAACTAAACCGGCTCGTACCAACAACCGTACGAATAATCGTACCAACTCTACACGTTATAACAATCGCAATGAAAAAAATACAGGCGAACGCGCCAATACTAACGGTCGTCACACATCCCACAGCAATGGTGATGTAAAGGCGGATAACCAGCATCATGCTAATAAAAAAGATAAGCTCATGATTATTCCGTTGGGCGGTCTTGGTGAAATCGGTAAGAACATGACCGTATTCCAATACGGCGATGACATTATCGTATTGGATGCGGGCCTCGCTTTCCCTGAAAACGATATGCCGGGCGTTGACATTGTCATCCCTGACATGAGTTATTTAATTGAAAATCAAGATAAAGTACGTGCCGTAGTTATCACTCACGGTCACGAAGACCATATCGGTTCCTTGGCGTACCTCTTGAAAGAAATCAACGTGCCCGTATATGCTACAAACCTTGTTTGCGGTTTAATCGAAGGCAAATTGAAAGAAAATAAAGTGGGCGGCGTAAAATTGAATGTCGTTAAAGCGGGCGATGAAATTCGCGTAGGCTCTTTCAAGGTAGGCTTCATCCAGACGAACCACTCTATTCCTGATGCTTGCGCCGTTTATTTTGAAACGCCGGTAGGTACTGTTGTTCACACCGGTGACTTCAAAGTAGACCAGACGCCGGTAGACGGTAAATTGATGGACGTTCATAAATTTGCCGAACTTGGTAACAAAGGCGTATTAGCCTTGATGTCCGACTCCACGAATGTGGAAAAACCGGGCTTTACCCCATCTGAAAGTACCGTAGGACCTGCTTTACTTCGTGCTGTAGGGGAAGCTCGCGGCCGTGTAGTACTCGCTACGTTCGCGTCCAACGTATCTCGTTTGCAGCAGGCTGTTGATGCGGCTGTGGCCTTCAAACGTAAAGTTATCGTATTGGGTCGCAGTATGGTAAATGTAACTGAAATCGCACAGGAACGGGGTTACTTGAATATTCCGGAAGGAACTTTGATTGATGTTGATGAAATGGGTCGTTATCGCGATGACGAAATCATGATTTTGACAACCGGCAGCCAAGGGGAACCTATGGCGGGCTTATCGCGTATGGCAACCAATAACCATCGTACTATCGAAATTACGCCGAATGATACGATTATTATCTCCGCTACGCCGATTCCGGGCAATGAAGCAGCGGTTGGTCGTACTATCGACAACTTATTGCGCTTAGGGGCGGATGTAATTTACGGTCGTGACCGCGGCATTCACGTATCCGGTCATGGTAGCCAGGAAGATTTGAAAACCATGCTCAACTTGGTTCGCCCTAAATTCTTCATTCCGGTACATGGTGAGTATCGCATGTTGAAAAAACATGGTGAACTCGCTGTGTCCATGGGCATTGTGAAACCAAATCACGTACTCGTTGGCGACAATGGACAGATCTTCGAATTCACCAGCCGTACGGGCCGCAAAGGTGGTCATGTTACAGCCGGCAAGGTATTCGTTGACGGCCTCGGTGTCGGCGACGTTGGCAATATCGTAATTCGCGATCGTCAGCAATTGGCGCAGGAAGGTATGGTTATCGTAGTTATGGCTATGGACCGTGCCAGCGGCCAGATTGTAGCCGGTCCTGATATTGTATCCCGCGGTTTCGTGTATGTTCGTGATGCAGAAGATCTTATGAACGAAGCGCAAAAACGCATTGAACAAGTTATTGAAAAATGCGAAGCCAGTCAGATGAAAGACTGGGCTACCATTAAGTCGCAAGTACGCGATACATTGGGTAAATTCTTATACGAAAAGACCCGTCGTCGTCCGATGATTTTACCAATCATCCAAGACGTATAAGACATTGACGTCTTAACGACTGTGAGCTATGGGTGTCTTCAAGGGTATGCTTAAACGGTACAAGGCCCTCCTATATAGGTCGTAATTTGTGATTTTGTGGTTAATGATATTCAAAAACAATACAAAATGTTATAATAGGCGTATGACCTCGGTCATACGTCTATTTTGTCAGGAGTAATTTATGAGATATACAGATACGCGAGCCGTAGTGGAAACAGGATTTTTGACGGCTCTTATTATGGTATTTACCTTTGTTGGCGTAACGGTACCGTTTATGGGGTTCCTTGCTTCCATCTTGATGCCCGCCGTACTTGTAGTATTGGGCGCTCGTCATGGGGTTCGTTGGAGTATTTTGGCGACCGTTACCATGGGGCTCGTCATGTCGGTTGTGCTGACACCGCTGGGGGCTCTCATGCAGGTCATGACTTCCGGTATTCCCGGTATCGTCTTGGCCTATGGCTATATTCATCGCTGGTCGACAAGCCGCCTCTTGGTATTGCCGGCCGTAACAATGATGATTACCATCGGCATACAGCTTATGATTGCGCAATATGTGATGCAAATGGATATTGTGACGATGTGGCAGAATTTTCAGCAGGAAGCGCTGACCGAAATGGAAGCCGCTTATCGTGAACAAGGACTCATGGATGAACAAGTGACCGCCATGATGACCAGTGTGCAGGCCATGCTTAAGCAAATGGCCTATGTGCTTTTGGCCGCCCTATTTATGTCGTCCGTAGTTATTAGCTACTTCATTTGCGCCGTAGCGAATATTATCATGCGCCGCACCGGTGGTGAAGGCGTAACCTTACCGCCCCTTGAAGAGTGGCGGGTACCGCAGTGGACCTTATATATGTTTGCTCTCGGCGTATTGTTGACGTATTGGGGCAACGAACTGCAATCGGAAGCCATCAATATCGTGGCTTATAATATGTACGCGTTGGGATCGTACATGTTGGTGCTGCAAGGCGTCGGTTGTTTGTGGACTATTTTTAAAAGCTATGGATTGTCAAACGGCATCCGTTTAGTTTTGATATTTATTACTTTGTTAATGCAATTCGCCACGATGTGGATTGGCATTTTAGATTTAATTTTAAATTTACGTCGTCGTCTGTCGAGACGAAGCGGCGATGAGTAAAGAGAAAAAGTAGGGAGCGATCTTATGAATGGGAATGAAGGTTTTTTTGGAGCCTTTGAGAAAACCGCCTTCGTTGTTATCATCGTTTTACTATTAGTGATTGCCTGGCTTAACTGGCAGATGGCGCTATTTGGCCTTTTGTTTGTCGTTGTGGCCTATTTATACAGCAGCCGAGCGGTGTGTAAACAGCGACAGCAACGGTATGAGCAATTTAATACGATTGCGAAGGGGATTACCCAAGCGTCGAATTTTGCCTTGCAGAACTTGCCGACAGCAATCGTTATTATTGACAGTAAGGCTCGTGTTTGCTGGTATAATAGCGTGTTCCGTGATTGGATGCCGCAAGATCCGGATAAAACACAACGCCTTAACGGTTTTATTCCGAGTTTGCGCCTCGATAAAATCTGGGGGAAGTCCGGCTATTTTAATGAAAAAATTGAAAATAAATACTATCGTGTTATCTATAAATTCATTGATGGCACGGATTATAAAGGGGCGCCCGACTCCGAAGTGGAATCGTATATGGCGTTCTACTTTGACGATGTAACCGAATCGGAACAATTGCGCCATGAAGCGGAAGCGATGGCACCGGTATTCGGGTTCCTCATGATGGATAACATCGAAGATGTGACGAAAGGTCTCAGTGACGTTGAGTATACTAATCTTTGGGCGGAAATTAATAACGCCATCGTAGAAGAAATTGACCGCTATGACGGTTTTGTCCGTAACTATGCGGATGATTCCTATATCTTCTGCATTTCTAAAAAAGCGTTAATGAATATGATTGAACAAAACTTCCCGCTTTTGGCGAAGGTTCATAATATTCCGACCAGCCGTCGTATTCCGGCGACTATCAGTATCGGCATTGCAGCCGGTGCGGCTACGATTAAAGAACAATCGGAACGAGCCCGTTCCGGTCTCGAATTAGCTCTTGGGCGCGGCGGCGACCAAGCCAGCGTATATATCGGCGAAGAATTGAAATTCTATGGCGGTAAAACGCAAGGCGCTGAAAAGAATACCCGTGTCCGTGCCCGCGTGGTAGCCCAAGCGATTAAAGAACTCATGGATGATGCGGATAATGTTATTGTCATGGGCCATGAGCGTGAGGATTATGACAGTATCGGCGGTGCCATCGGCGTAGCCGCTATGGCCAGAGCGGCCGGTAAATCCGTTCACGTAGCGGTAAGCGATCAGACTGTGGCGATTAAGAAATTGTCTGATTTATTCCCTACCGAACCGGGTTTTGAAAGTCTGTTAATTACGCCTCAAGCGGCTGAAGATTTTGTAACCGATACAACCCTCGTATTTGTAGTGGACGTGCATCGACCGGATATGGTAGCGGCGCCAAAAGCCTTACAGAAGGCTAAACGTCGCGTTGTTATCGACCATCACCGTCGTGCCTCCGACTTTATTGAAAAACCACTCTTAACTTATTTGGAACCGGCTTCGTCGTCCACCAGTGAGCTGGTAACCGAATTAATTCAGTATTTCGTAGACCCGATTTCATTGAATGTGGTGGAAGCGAGTGCCTTATATGCCGGTATCGTAGTGGATACGAAGAACTTTGTAGTACAAACGGGATCGCGTACCTTTGATGCGGCGTCTTTCTTGCGCCGTTCCGGTGCGGATTTATCCATTGTGCGCCATCTGTTTATGGAAAGTTTTGACAGCATCCAATTGCGTGCCAAAATGTTGGCCGATGCGGAACGTTTTGACGGTATGGCTATCACTACTTGTCCGGCAGGCATTCAGAATGCATCTATTTTGTCGGCTCAGACGGCGGATAAGCTTATCACCATTGAAGGTATTGAAGCCAGCTATGTGCTCTATACTTTGTTGGATGGCGGTATCGGCGTAAGTGCCCGTTCACAGGGAAATATGAATATTCAACTTGTTATGGAAGCCTTGGGCGGTGGCGGTCATCGTACCGTAGCCGGCGCTCAGCTATATGATATGACCATGGAAGAAGCTGTGGAAGCTGTTAAAAGTGTGGCTAAAGGCCAGCTTGCTTCTATGAAGAAGGAGGAAAAAGCAGAATGAAAGTAATTTTATTGGAAGATGTAAAAAAAGTAGGTAAAAAAGGTGAAATCATTGAGGTTAGCGAAGGTTACGGCCGCAATGTGTTAATTAAAAAAGGCCAGGCTTTGGAAGGTACGCCGGCCAACTTGAATAATGCTAAACAACAACAAGCTTCGGCAGCTCATAAGAAACAGGTAAATGCTGATGAAGCTAAGATCTTGGCGAGCCAGTTGGCTAAAGTAGAAGTACGCATTCCGGTAAAAATGGGGGATGCAGGCCGTGTATTCGGTTCCGTTACGGGTAAAGATATTTCCGATGCTTTGGCGGCTCAATTCGACGTAGCGGTTGATAAAAAGAAAATTGAACTCAAAGAACCGCTCAAAACCTTGGGCGTTCATGATGTGTTGATTCGCGTACACCCTGAAATTACGACCACGATTAAAGTTGAATTAGTGGAGGCATAATATGGCGGAAGCGCGCATTCCGCCCCATAGTATTGAGGCGGAGAAGGCTGTTCTCGGTGCTCTTTTGACCGAGGATGATATCTATGATTCCGTCAGTAGTATTGTAGGCCGCAATGATTTTTATCGCGATGCGCACCGTATTATCTATGAAGCCATTGAAAATATTACCCGTCGTGGTAATCGTCGCGTCGATATGGTTCTTTTGACCGAAGAATTGACGCGCATGAAAAAGATGGATGAAGTGGGCGGAATTAACTATATAGCAGAACTCACCAATGACTCTATGGCGGCTTTTAATGTAGAAGAACATGCTCGTATTGTGTCCGAGAAGGCTACCCTGCGTCGTCTTATTGATGCGGGTAATCGCATTGTGGGCGAAAGTTATGATGACTCCAAACCGGTACCGGATATTTTAAATGATGCGGAAAGCGGCATTCTGAATGTAACCGGGGCGGTGAAGGCGGAAACTTCGTTTGTCAGCCTTGGTGACGTAATGACCAACGTTATGAAACGAATCGGTGAATTACAGAACTATGGTGACAGCTTGACCGGTATTTCCACGGGCTTCAAAGACTTGGACAAGATAACTAACGGCTTGCAGCGCTCTGACTTAATCCTTGTGGCCGCTCGCCCGTCCATGGGTAAAACGGCGTTTACTTTGAACTTGGCTTATAATGTGGCTGTAAAAGGTAAAGGCTCGGTTGCCTTTTTCTCCCTTGAAATGTCCGCGGAACAATTGGTAGGACGTATTTTGTCTTCCGCTACGGAAGTGCCTTCGGACCGCTTACGTACAGGGCGCCTCTTACAGGAAGATTGGCCGAAACTTATCGGGCAATTGGAGCAACTTGGTGAATCCAAGTTATATATTGATGATACGCCGGGTCTTACGGTTCAAATGATGCGCTCCAAACTGCGTCGTTTGAAAGTGGAACAGGGTTTGGATCTTATTATCGTCGATTATGTACAGCTCATGACGGGGCGCAATGGCGGTAATAGCGATAACCGTCAGCAGGAAATTTCGGAAATTTCCCGAAACCTTAAATTGATAGCCCGTGAAATGGACGTACCTTTGATTGCTTTGTCACAGCTTAGCCGCGGCGTGGAATCGCGTACCGATAAACGGCCGGTTTTGAGTGACCTTCGTGAATCGGGGTCATTGGAACAGGATGCGGACATTGTAGTCTTTTTATATCGTGACAAATATTACAGTAAAGATGAAAATCAGGAAGATGTAACGGAAGTTATTATTCGTAAACATCGTAACGGCGCATTGGGCACGGTTAATCTCTTATTCCAAGGGGAATTCACCAGATTCCGCGATATTACTATGCGTACGGATGAGATGTAGGGGAGGTTTTTATGAAACGCTGGGGACGAACTGTATTGGCGGCGGCTATTGGCTTAACTTTGGCCGGCGGTAGCGGTTTTACCGGACTGTCAGGCTTTAGAGCGGAGGCAGCCGGTGTGTTTGATGTATTGTTGGGCGGTACATTGGCCATGGTAACAGTGAATACGGAATTATCTCGTATCGATGATACCGATGACGGTCAGCAGCAAATGCTCGAAGAACGTCAGAAAAATACCGGATATTATAATAACTATGCCTATCAGGATCGAGCTAAGCGGATTTTTGAAAGTCTAACCGATACGCCTGATGTAAAGCGGACGTATGTGGTCTATGTAACACCGGAAGAAGATGCCAATGCGGCTATGAGTCTCGGCCGTGTTATGTCTATCAATAAAGGCCTCATGGATATGATGGATGATGCTGCTATTGCGTCCGTTGTGGGCCATGAAATCGGTCATGGTGAAAACAAGGATGCTATTCGCGGCATTCGCAAAAGTGTAGCCTTGCAGACGGCAGTTGGCGCGGCTACGGCGAATGCGGGCGGTCTTAGCGTGCTCCTCGGCAATGTGGCCGGTAACTATGTTAACCAGCAGGTATTCAGCGTAAGCCAAGAAAAAGCGGCCGATGAATGGGGCTTTAAACTATTGGCCGACGCCGGTTATAATGTGGGAGCTGCGGCTGTGGCCATGGCGGTGCTGCGCGATAAATACGGCGACTTGTACACCGATGGATTGGGGCAAATTGTCAATCCGAATAACCATCCGAAGATGAGTCAACGTATTCTCGATCATTTGAAACGCATTGAGGACTACTCCGGGAAACATGTAAGCGTTACGGATGATGTAGTCTATGTTAATAAAAAGCCGGTGTATACCGGCGAGGCCAGCGGGCAATATACGGGCGCCATGCGCGCGTATTTGGTAGCCGGCAAATTGGCTAGATACTATCATGATAATAATGTGGGAACCCCGGTTGCTCAGGGTAATCAAGTCATGATGAACGGCACTTCTTTGGTAACGTTAAGTTCTGCCGACAAAGCGTTGATCATGGAGCAGGATTTAAAAGCAGCTATTGACTCTAAGAGCAGCAAAAAGGTAAAAGCCGACGATAAGTCAAAAGCAGATAAGAAAGACAAGAAAGATAAAGTTAAGGCTGATACTAAAGTAAAAACCGACAATACAGCCGCTTCGAAAGCAAACATTGAATAGTATTAATTAATCTTCTAACCGGAACGCCTGTTAAGCGAATGCTTTGACAGGCGTTTTTTTATGCAATAAAGTGCAATAATACACTAAAAAATTTCCCGGGAATCATGAGAAATGCCTTAAAATAGAGTTTTAGGTTTTGACGAAAAACATGAAAATGTTTGATTTATACGTTTTGTAGTAGACAAATATAGTAATAAAACAGAAAAATTACATAAAAAATAGCGCAAAATTTTAAAAAATTCATCGTTCCTATTATCAAAACGCATTCATGGATAAAGCTAGTGATAACTAGCAGTTATCGCCTCTCATACCGTCAATTATTCGTCAAAAATGCCTTTTCTATGCAGATTTAGTAATGGTTTTTGGACGTTTTTAGGGCTTCGGAGTATTCAACAATCAAAAAACCTGTGCTATAATGAACTTGTCTTTAAAAGGAAATAAGCAATTTGAGAAGGGGACCAAAAAACGTCAGTAATTAGGATTAAGGATTTCTTGAAGAGCTTGTTCCAGGTATATGTTTTCGGAAAAGAGGATTAGACAAATGGGAAACGTAGTAAAATTTAAGTATGAACAACTTGACCAACTTTTATTAGATGCTTTCATGAAATTTGGTTTCTCCGAAAAAGATTCTAAAATTATTCGTGACGTATTGTTGATGTCCGATATGTACGGCATCCAGAGTCATGGTATGCAGCGTCTTGTTCGTTACCACAAAGGTATCGAAAAAGGTACAATCAAAGTTGACGCTCAACCTGAAGTTGTTTTCGAAACTCCAGTATCCGCAGTTATCGACGGTCATGACGGCATGGGCCAATTGATTGGTCACTATGCAATGGAATTAGCTATTAAAAAAGCTAAAGAATCCGGTGTAGGTATCGTATCTGCACGTAACTCCAACCACTACGGTATTGCCGGTTACTACGCTAACATGGCAGTAGAAGAAGGCTTAATCGGCTTCTCCTGCACTAACTCCGAAGCTATCATGGTTCCTACTTATGCTCGTAAAGCTATGTTGGGTTCCAACCCACAAGCTTGGGCAGCTCCTGCTGAACCTTACAACTTCTTCTTCGATGCTTCTACTACAGTAGTAACTCGTGGTAAATTGGAAATGTACAATAAATTAGGTAAACAATTACCTGATGGCTGGGCATTGAATAAAGATGGTAACCCTTCCACTGACGCAGCTGATGTATTGAAAAACATCTCCGCTCATGTAGGCGGCGGTATCATGCCACTTGGTGGTAACACTGAACAATTAGGTTCCCATAAAGGTTATGGTAACGGTATGGTTGTTGAATTGTTCGCAGCTATTCTTTCCATGGGCGGCACTTCCAACCACTGCATGAAAGACGGCAAATCCAACATTTGCCACGGCTTCATGGCTATTAACCCTGCATTCTTCGGTGATGCTGACGCTATCAAAAAACATTTCTCCACTTTCTTGACTGAACTTCGTGAAGCTCCTAAAGCTGAAGGTGAAGCACGTATTTACACTCATGGTGAAAAAGAAGTTGAAGCAGTTAAAGACCGTGAAGAAAACGGTATCCCTGTAATCGACAAAACTATGACTGAAGTTTATGAACTTTGCCAGTACTTAGGTCTTGACTTCAGCAAATACTTCGGCGACTACAAACCACCTGTAGCTGGCGATATGTTCACCGGTAACTATTAATAGGCGGCCGTAAGGTCCTGTTAATACGAGTCGCTTGACTCTCAGTAAATAATGCACCTAGCACATATAGCGCAATGAAGATATTGTGCAGTTTAATAGGAAGGGCAGAGCCTATTAAGCAGTAAGAAGAAGAGCAGCTCGCACGGAAACGTGCGGGCTGTTTTTTGTTGAATCATCACTTAAAAGCATGCCTACCGGTGATATATGCAACAACCGAACCAATATCAGGGGTTTACAATAATGAGTAGATACATTAAAATAAAACCTTAGCTTGAGATTATAGTGTAAAATTATAATTTGAGGTAAAAAGATTAATTTGAAAAGGAGAGAGCTTTATGAGTAAACGAGAAATCAATGCCGTATGCCCGTATGACTGCCCCGATGCGTGTGGTTTGGTATTAACGGTAGAGAATGATAAAGTCATAAGCGTAAAGGGCAATCCGAATCATGCGTTTACACGCGGTACTTTATGCCCTAAAATGGTGCATTATGAAGACACGATTCACTCGCCGGAACGCTTGCGGACACCGTTAAAACGTATCGGGCCGAAAGGCAGCGGTGAGTTTGAACCTATTACTTGGGATGAAGCGGTTGCAACGATTGCCGTTCGTTTTAAGGATAGTCTTGAAAAATACGGTGGCCGGAGTATCATGCCTTATTCCTATGCAGGAACTATGGGGCTTATTCAAAAAGCCGCTGCTTTTCCGCTCTTTGCCCGTCTGGGGGCAGTGCGACATAATCGGGGGATATGCTCGCCGGCCAAAACATACGGGTGGAATATGGTTATGGGTGATACCTTCGGTACGCGGCCACAGGAAATGAGTCACAGCGATTTTGTTATCCTTTGGAGTTTGAATGCACTGGCAACCGAAATCCATATCATGCACGATGTGAAGGCAGCAAAAGCACGGGGCGCCAAAGTATGGGTCATTGATATTTATAAAACCACCACTTGTGCCCAAGCTGATGAAGTAGTCATTACCAAACCGGGCACAGACGGCGCTTTGGCGTTGGGAATTTTACATATTTTAGAGCGAGATAACTTGGTAAATCGTCGGTTTATAGCCAAAAATGTTATTGGTTATGATGAACTAGTTAAAGAATCAATACCTGAATATACACCTGAAAAGGTATCCGCCATTACCGGCGTACCGATTGCACAAATCGAAGCGTTGGCGCATGCTTACGGCAAGGCGAACGCACCATTTATTCGCCTGGGTAGCGGTTTGTCCCGCTATGGTAATGGCGCGGCAACCGTGCGGGCTATTACTTGCTTACCGGCTGTAGTCGGTGCGTATGAGAAAACGGGTGGCGGACTTTTGAGCGATGCTAAAGGCAGTTTTTACGTAAATGACAAAATCATGTCCTGGGATGTTCATGCCGGCAAGGTTGTGCCTATGATACCGATGGTAAAATTAGGCGAAATATTGACTCAACAAGAAGATCCGATTCGCTGCCTATATATCTATTCGTCCAACCCGGCGATTACGGCGCCGGATCAGAATTTGGTGCGCCGAGGGCTTGCTCGTGAAGATTTATTTACGGTCGTGCATGAACGCTTTTTGACTGACACAGCCAAATATGCAGATATCGTGTTGCCGGCCACATCTTCCGTAGAAGCGGATGATATTTATAATTCCTACGGTCATTACACCAGCGCCGTCGGTTATAAAGCGATTGAACCGGTCGGTGAAAGTAAGTCGAACTGGGACACGATTCGCCAAATCGCTAAAGCAATGGGGATTACGGATTCGTTTTTTGACAAAACAGCGTTAGATTTAATTCACGATACGATTGACGGGGCCGTTAATGTACCGGCAGAATTGAAAGAGAAATTACTGCAAGGCGAACCGGTGGAAATGCCGGTGCCAAGCAATTACAAAATGAACTTCAAAACAGCATCCGGTAAGATTGAGATTTTAAATCCTATACTGGCTGAGCCGCTGCCGCGCTATGTGGCGTCGCACAGTGATACGGTGGCAAAAGGCGAGTTCGCCCTTATTAATGCGCCGGATTTACGAATCCTTGATTCGTCGTTTAATGAACGCGTGTTTGATACGTCGAAACCGATGATGGGGGCGTGGCTTAATCCGCTGGATGCGGAAGAACTCGGCGTAGTTGAAGGCGATTTGGTACGCCTTCATAATGAGCAAGGGACCTTGCAGATGCCGGTATATCTGGATGAAGGGGTTAGCCCGAAAACCGTTGTTTCTTATGGTGTTTGGTGGCAGCGCTATTCTTCAGATCCTCGAAACAGCATTAATGCATTAACCTCATCGAGGCTGACTGATTATGCAGAAGGAAGTACTTTTTATGATGTAAAAGTGGATATTACGCCGCTATAGGATGAAATTGTCTCCATTTACAAAATAAAATGATAAGTTTTTGGGAGTTGACTGAGAATTGTCAACTTTATGATAAAATGATGATTACACATATTATTCAGTTAAAATGGGCGTTCCCGGGAATTTAGGATTCGGCTTTTTTGATAAGCGTATGATATTTGATATAAATTTATGCGAAAAAGTAATAAATAAACCGGAAAAAATTTTTAAAATACATTTGTACAATATGTAAAAACGTTGTATAATCTATTGCAAACCTATTTTAATTGAGAGAGGATGGGGACTTATGAATACTGAAAATGTAAAGTTGAGTAATCGAGCTTATATAGCTATAGGCTTGATGTTGTTCGCACTGTTTTTTGGTGCGGGCAATCTGATTTTCCCGGCGTCATTGGGACAACAGGCCGGGGTTAATGTGTGGTGGGCTGTCTTAGGCTTCATTGTGACAGGCGTAGGCTTGCCACTCCTCGGTGTTATGGCTATGGGTTATTCCGGTGCTAAAGACTTACAGGCATTGGCCGGCCGAGTTCATCCGTTATATGGATTTCTTTTCACGGTATTATTATATTTAACTATCGGACCTGCCTTCGCTATTCCGCGTACCGGCACCGTATCTTATGAAATTGCTGTTCGCCCGTTCTTAGCCGGCGGCGGTAATGATATGTCACAGACGATTTTCTTGGTAGTATTCTTCGTAATATCTCTTTGGTTATCTATTAACCCTGCCAAATTGGTAGACCGTATCGGTAAAGTGTTGACACCATTATTGTTAATCAGTATCTGTGCTTTAATCGTAAAATCTTTGGTTACACCAATGGGTTCTTATATGAATCCGACCGAATCCTATGCTACTGCCGGTGTTGCCGTTGTTCAAGGTATCCTTGACGGCTATAACACAATGGATGCGTTGGCTTCCTTGGTATTTGCTATTCTTGTTATCGACTTTGTAAAATTGTCCGGTGCCCAAACGAAAGAAGAAGTAACCAGTGCTACTTTTAAAGCGGGCATCATCGCCGTTGCTTGCCTTGGTTTCGTATACGTATTCGTAGCTAATTTGGGGGCTACCAGCGTACAGCAACTCGGCATTTTGGAAACAGGTGCGCCTGTATTGGCTGAAAGTGCTAAATACCTCTTCGGTGGTATCGGTGCTTTAATCTTGGCTGTTATCGTATTGTTGGCATGTTTGACGACTAGTATCGGTTTGATCACATCTTGTGCTAAATATTTCCAGCGTGTATTCCCGGTTATCGGTTATAAATCCTATGCCGTAATTTTTACCGTTGTATCTTTCTTCATCGGTATGTATGGTTTGAAAACCATCATCGTAGCTGCTATTCCGGTATTGATGTTCTTATATCCGTTGACCATTGCCATCATCGCATTGGCATTCTTGAATAATACATTCCAAGGTCGTCAATGTGTATATGTATGGACTATCGGTTTGACCTGTGTAGCTGCTTTCGTAAGTGGTGCTGAAACAGCCGGTGTAAGCCTTGGTGCGTTCGGCGAATGGTTCGCTAACTATGTACCGTTCCATAACGTAGGTATGGGCTGGATTCCGTTCACTGTAGTAGGTTTGGTGGTAGGCTATATCAATAAAGCTTTGGTATCCAAATCTGCCGTTAACGGTGAAGAAAAAACTGCATAATCATTGAATAATGCATCAGTCATTGTTTAGAAATAACAACAAAAGGCAGTCCTTGGGGGGCTGCCTTTTTTGTGTGCCCGTAATTTTTGCAGGGAAAATCAATCGTTTTGGTTATCTTTGTAAATAGTGTATAATAGTTAGGTAAAGCCCGGGTAATATGCTGTTAAAAACTTGATAGTATGTCATGTAATTTGTGTGATATGGAGTATCAAAGTGTTAATGGCCGGAGCCGGGCAAGTAGCGTAAGTAGTATAGGAGGAATTTTGTGATTTCGTTGCGTAGGAAGCCGTTGGCTGATTTAACTGCAGCGGCGGCGGAGAAAAAATTAACCAAAGCATTGAGTGCTTTGGATGTTACCCTATTAGGTTTAGGCGTTATTATCGGGACGGGGATTTTCGTACTTACCGGTATCGGAGCCGCTAATTATGCCGGGCCGGGCCTTATGTTATCATTCGTATTGGCGGCCATTACTTGTGCCTTTGTATGTTTGGCCTATGCGGAATTGGTAGCCATGTTACCGGTGTCCGGCAGTGCGTATACATATACTTATGCGTCACTGGGCGAATTCTTCGGTTGGTGGGTCGGCTGGGGCTTGGTGCTTGAATACTCGGTCGGAGCCAGTGCGGTAGCCGGCGGCTGGTCGGCATATCTCGTGGGCATCTTGCATGCAGCAGGCATCGACTTGCCGAAGGATTTAACGGCGGTTCCCTATGAAGGGGGCATTGTGAATTTGCCGGCCATGTTGGTAGTGCTGTTCGTTACAGGGCTCTTGGTTCTGGGGATTCGTGAAAGTGCGCGAGTTAATCGCATACTGGTTTTAATCAAAGTGGGTACGATTTTCTTGTTCCTTTTCTTGGCGGCCCCTCATGTGGACCCGATTAATTGGGAGCCGTTTTTACCATACGGTTGGCAAGGCGTCGCAGCCGGTACGGGCATTTTATTCTTCGCTTATTTGGGCGTTGACTCCATTGCGACGGCGGCGGAAGAAACAAAGAATCCTAAAGTGGATATGCCGGTGGGCATCATCGCGTCACTGCTTATCTGCACGGTTTTATATATTGCGGTCAGCATTGTCATGACCGGCGTGGTACCGTATCAACAGCTCGATACGGCGGCACCGGCGTCCTACGTACTTGAATATGTAGGCATGCGAGCAGGTTCGGCTATCGTCGGGACCGGTGCGCTTTGTGGTTTGTCCACGGTGCTCTTGGTTATGATCTATGCGCAGACCCGTGCTTTTTACGCCATGAGTCGTGACGGTTTGATTCCGCGCAGCTTATGCCGCATTCATAAAAAGTATCACACGCCTCACATCATTACGATGATTGTGGGTGTGGTGGTTTCGCTCATTGCAGGCTTCACGCCGATTCATATTGTAGCTGAAATGTGTTCGGCCGGTACCTTGTTTGCCTTCATGTGCTCGGCTCTCGGAGTTATGGTGTTACGTCGGGTATATCCGGATGTGAAACGCGATTTCCGTTGCCCTGCCGTGTACGTGGTAGCACCGCTCGCTATCATTTTCTGCCTCTTTGTGTTTTCACAATTATCGGCTCATACTATAGAGCTCTTCGTGGGCTGGAGTATTTTGGGCTTTTTGGTTTACATGGGTTACGGCCGTAAGCATAGCGTCTTGCTTAACGGTAACCGTGAAGTTGCAGAGTCGTCCCAGGAGGCTCAATAATTTAATAAAAGATTAGTTATGGTGCGCCATGAGTATGTATGCTCGTGGCGCATTTTTGCGTTGTTTATTCGATATGGATTTTTGTCTATTATTTTAAAAAAATTGAAAATTAGTACTTGCAATTTTAAAAATGAAGTGCTAATATAATAAACAACGATACAAGGTCAGTGGACAGTTGGTCGTTGGAATTTTCAGATATCGATTTAAGTTACGTGCCAAGGCACATAAAATACTGTGGAAAGGAGGACAATGTTATGTTAGGTTTAGTCGTGCTCATTATTAGCTTGCTCATTATTATTGACATTATTATCGTCATTAGCCGTGAACAAAACTTAACAGACATCGTCTTAAAAGTTTCCACAAATCATGGCCCTGAGCTCCCCTTGATGCAAGGGAAGGCAAGCTAATAAAGAGCTTGGGCCATAAACCGTATACTGTATTTCGTATATTTGTGAGAGACAAGAGAACATTTAGCCGGATATTTTTAAGACGATTCTTCGGAATCGTCTTTTTTTATTACTAACACGATATTTCAAGAAACGGCCGAACATTGAATGGCCAATCTGAAGTGACATCGTTAAATTTTATTAAGTACCAAGAGTTTAGACTACAGGCGAAGGCCTTGCAAGTTATTCGATTAGGAAAAGGAGCGAGAAACATGCGAAGTGATAATTTTTCAAAAGGGGTGGCAAGAGCACCACATCGGTCGTTACTAAAAGCGTTGGGTTTTGTGAATGAAGAAATCGGCAAACCGGTCATCGGTATCGCCAATTCGTTCAATGAAATCATCCCGGGCCATATGCACTTACGTAATTTGGTGCAGGCCGTGAAAGATGGGATTCGCGAAGCCGGTGGCATTCCCATGGAGTTCAACACTATCGGGATTTGCGATGGCACGGCCATGAATCACATCGGCATGAAGTACTCGCTGGTGACACGGCAAATCGTAGCCGACTCGATTGAAGCGACGGCCATGGCCACACCGTTTGATGGGCTCGTGTTCATTCCGAACTGCGACAAAATCGTGCCGGGCATGTTGATGGCGGCGGCCAGATTGAATCTGCCAAGTGTTTTTGTCAGCGGCGGAGCGATGCTCGCCGGGCGGCATCAAGGCAAACGGGTAGGCCTCAGCGATGTGTTCGAAGCGGTAGGCAAGGTAGAAGCGGGGCTCATGAGTGAGGCGGAATTAGCGCAGCTCGAAGATACAGCTTGTCCGACTTGCGGTTCCTGCTCCGGGATGTATACGGCGAACACCATGAACTGCCTCACCGAAGCTTTGGGCATGGCTCTTCCGGGGAACGGTACCATCCCGGCGGTATATTCCGAACGCCTTCGCTTAGCCAAACGGGCCGGCCTTCAAGTGATGGAGGTTTTGAAAGCCGATTTAAGACCGCGTGATGTGCTTACCAAGGACGCTTTTGAAAACGCTGTAGCCGTCGACATGGTGCTTGGAGGTTCGACGAACACGGCCTTACATTTACCGGCTGTAGCCCATGAAACGGGCGTAAAGTTAAGCTTGGATGATTTCAACCGACTCGCTGAAGTTACCCCGCAGTTGGCAAAATTATCGCCATCTGGTTCGTACTTCATCGAAGACTTGTACGGAGCGGGCGGTATCCCGGCCGTACTTCATCGCTTACAGGAAGCGGGCAAGCTCCATGAAGATGCCAAATCGGTAACCTTGGTTACGCAAGGAGAACTTGCCAAAGTAGCTAAAGTGCTGGATGAAGATGTAGTTCATCCTTGGTCTAAGCCGGTGTATGAAACCGGTGGTATCGCTGTTCTGAAAGGCAATTTGGCGCCGGATGGTTCGGTGGTCAAAGCCGGTGCGGTGGATCCGGAAATGCTGGTACACAGCGGTCCGGCCAGGGTATTTGATTCGGAAGAAGCGGCTTGCGAAGCCATTACATCGAATCAAATTAAGAAAGGCGATGTGGTGGTTATTCGTTACGCCGGTCCGAAAGGCGGGCCGGGGATGCCGGAAATGTTGACCCCAACATCCACGATTACCGGCATGGGCCTTGGTAAGGATGTGGCACTTATTACAGACGGACGCTTCTCGGGTGCTACCCGAGGCGCTTCCATCGGTCATATTTCACCGGAAGCGGCGGCCGGGGGGCCGTTGGCACTGGTGCAGGAAGGCGATGTGATTGACATCGACATCCCAAACCGTAGCTTGTCGGTGCGTTTGACGGAAGAAGAAATGGCAAAACGAAGAGCTGATCTAAAGCCTCATGATTCCGGTGCTACGGGTTACTTGAAAAAGTATGCTACATTCGTATCGTCGGCAGCCGAAGGAGCTATCGAAAAATATTAAGCGTTTAATAACCGGGGACGTTGTTAAACAGACGCGTTAATCGGCAAGACCTGAGAGACCTTGCCAATACCGCGAAAAGAAGAGAGAACATTTTATAAGGTGTGAGAGACCTTTTATATAGAGAAATTGAGAGAGTTTTGACTAAGACCTGAGAAACCTTAGCCATAGCGAGAAAAATCTGAGAGAGAACATTTTAAGGCGTGAGAAACCTTACATAGAGAGAAACTAAAGAGAAATGATTGAGAGAAAAAGGACGGGTACGATGTTAACACTGTATGATTTTATAGAAGCAAGAGAGCGGTTGCAGACGGTAACGGTCAAAACAAAGCTAATACATAGCACGGTATTTTCAGATGAATCGGGCAATGATGTGTATATTAAACCGGAGAATTTACAACGGACCGGCTCCTTCAAATTAAGAGGGGCGTACAACAAGATTGCTAAGCTTACGAAGGATGAAAAAGTGCGTGGCGTTATTGCTTCATCCGCCGGCAATCACGCACAAGGCGTGGCACTCGGAGCTCAGCGCTTGGGGACTAAAGCAGTTATCGTAATGCCAAAGCCAAGCCCGCTCATCAAGATTGAAGCAACCCGGCAATATGGTGCCGAAGTTGTACTGGCCGGCGAAGTATATGATGAAGCCTATGCCGAAGCGGTTCGCTTGCAAGAGGAGAACGGCTATGTGTTTGTACATCCTTTCAATGATGAAGACGTCATCGAAGGTCAGGGGACCATTGCTCTTGAAGTGCTTGAAGAATTGCCGGATGCGGATATCTTGCTGGTGCCAATCGGTGGCGGCGGCTTAGTTGCAGGCGTAGCGGCAGCGGCCAAATTAAAAAATCCGTCCATTAAAGTGGTCGGAGTCGAACCGGAAGGAGCGGCCAGTGCGGTGGCGGCGTTAAAAGCCGATAAAGCGGTGGCGCTCGACAGTGTCAGCACGATTGCTGATGGGGCGGCGGTTAAGCAGATAGGCGATGTGACCTTGAAGTATATTAAAGAATATGTGGATGAAATCGTCACTGTATCCGATTACGAATTGATGGAAGCCTTCTTGTTGCTTGCGGAAAAACATAAAATCGTCGGTGAAAATGCAGGTCTTTTATCCGTAGCGGGTCTCAAAAAACTGAAGGAAAAAGGCAAAAAGGTAGTATCTATATTAAGCGGCGGGAACATCGATGTACTGACAATCGCTTCCATGATTAATAAAGGCTTGGTATTGCGGGGGCGTATTTTTACCTTCTCCGTAAACTTACCGGATAAACCGGGCCAACTGGTAGCCGTATCGGAAATCTTGGCCGGTCAAAATGCCAATGTTATTAAATTGGAGCATAATCAGTTCAAAAACTTGGATCGTTTCCACGAAGTAGAATTACAAGTAACGGTAGAAACTAACGGTGAAGAACATATTCGCCGCATTACCGAAGAGTTTGCTAAACAGGGCTACACCATTCGCCGTATCAATACGAGCGAAATAAACGAACGTTAACAGATTTAATTATTTTAAAGAATCAGTTATGAAAAATTAGTTATACGAAACAATTAAAATAGGTTGCAGTAAATCAAAAAAGAATTAAACAGTATTAGATAAAATCTGAGAAAACGTTCGAAGTGATGGCTTGCAAAAACAAAGCAAACGATGAGAAAAAATTGAGAGAAATATTTTAGAAATCTAAAAGAAAAAGTACTGTTTTGAGAAAACAGAGAGAGGATGTGAGCGAATGGGGGACGCCATGATAAACGGGGCGCGCATCGTATTGGAAACGCTGCATCGCATGGGAGTGACCGATTTCTTCGGTTATCCCGGCGGTGCCGTTATCCCGATTTACGATGAAATCTATAAATACCCGAAGCTGAACCATTATTTTGCCCGCCACGAACAAGGGGCGGCACATGAGGCTGATGGCTATGCCAGAGCTACCGGTAAATGCGGTGTATGCCTCGCAACATCGGGGCCGGGGGCGACTAATTTGGTGACCGGTCTCATGACGGCACATATGGATTCCGTGCCGGTGCTGGCCATTACGGGTCAGGTCGGTTGTGCTTTACTCGGTAAAGATGCGTTCCAAGAGTCCGATATCGTGGGCATAACAATGCCGATTACTAAAAATAACTACCTCGTAAAATCTATTTACGATTTGCCCCGCATCTTGCGCGAAGCCTATTATATCGCGACGACGGGGCGGCCGGGGCCGGTGTTCGTAGATATTCCGAAAGACGTGCAGCTAAAAGAGATTACGCGGGACGAATTCGACAAGCTTTATGAAGAGCCCTTTGCTCTTGAAGGCTATGAGCCGAATTATAAAGGTCATCCGAAGCAGATTAAAAAAGCGGCCAAGGTTTTGAAAAATGCGAAGCGCCCGTTAATTATTGCCGGCGCCGGTGTGTTGAAAGGTCGCGCTTCGGCCGAACTTTTTGAACTGGCTGAAAAAGCTCGCATTCCGGTGACGAATACATTGCTTGGTTTGGGATCCTTTCCGGGCGATCATGAGTTATTCTTAGGGAT
>NZ_SVCB01000033.1 GCF_015058545.1 Veillonella sp. | reverse complement strand
GTTGGTTCTGATAATAGGCGTTATCCTCATCTAAAGTGGGTTGAATTTCTTCTAAATCTTTCTTTTTTATTTTCCCTTCCTTAAAGAGTTTTTGTTTTTCGGCTCTAATTTTATCTAATAATATTGAAGCTGGTTCATCGTTAATATTTTGTGGAATTAATTTCCCTTGCATAGATATATCTAAAATTTTTTGTTTCAAATTAGTACTAATCAAGTTTAATTCATTTTGATTTTGTTTAATCGCACAAACTAAGACAAGAGATTTATTAATTTGCTTTATTATACGCGTCTGTTCATTTAATGGTGGAACTGCGATTAGATGTTTTTTTATACCTTTCACAGTGATAGATTTAAACGTACTTCCAGATGCATTTTGTTCAAGACCTTCTTTTTCTAAAGATAAGTAATAAAATAAGTACTTTATATTAATTTGAGGGATAAGCCCTGCTATCCCGCGACCAATTACAATTGGCCTATTAATTATATTAACGTCACCAACAGGTGCTCTTACCGACATTAATACTGCATCAGTTTCTATTAATTGTGTAATTTCCGTTGTCCATTTTTTTGATTCATTTACATAAACTTCAGAAAAATGACTTTTCCCCTGATGGAATTCAACGCAATTTAAAATAGGTTTATTATAAATATTATTACCTGATGGTGATGAACCCATAACAATATTTGTGACTTGATTAAGATTTGCCCATGCCCATCCTTCAGGCAATTCATAGGGGACTTCTATTTCTTTAATAGTCCCATCAGCAAACTTCTCATAATGTAAATTATATTACCCATTAAGAATTGGAATTAGCGATTATTTAGATAGTTTTACTTTATGACTTACTTAGTGTACAATGAAAAGGATTTGAATATTTTTCAGAAATTCTCTAAACAGAATGGAGCTAAACATGAGCAACGAAAACAAAAAAGTACAAGTACATTACACCGGCACGTTTAATGACGGCACGAAGTTTGATTCTTCTTACGATCGTGGTGAACCATTAGAATTCATTTGTGGTGCCGGCATGATGATTAAAGGTTTTGACGAAGCCGTTAAAGACATGGCTGTAGGCGAAGTAAAAGATATTCACTTGATGCCTGCTGATGCTTACGGCGAAGCAAATCCTGCTTATATTTTAACAATTGAAATTGCTGAATTACCGGGTTCTGAAAAACTCGAAGTAGGCAATCGTGTTCAGTTAACTAATACTGCAGGTCAACCGGTACCGGCTAAAGTAATCGACAAAACTGAAACAATGATTACTTTCGACGCTAACCATGAAATGGCCGGCAAAGAACTTAACTTCAAAATTGAATTGGTGTCTGTAGAAGACTAATATATCGGACATTTACTCAAACCATAATTGAGCTGTAGCGAAAACAGTGCATCTGTATTTCGCTGCGGCTCTTTTTATTTGTAGGAAGAGGCTGACGAGCCTTTATATTCTATAGTCTTAGCCAAATGCATATTACCGTACTAAAAAGCGTCAAAACTCGTCAGAGCTATGCGTCAAACTCATTGTTGTTATACCGTTGTAGCTAGTGGCTTTGTTAACTATTCTATAGAAAAAGACATGACCTATGCCAGCTATATCCTTATTTGATATAGCTTTATGGCCCTTTTAGCCTTTGTTGTACATTGTATACATGTTATAATGAACGTGTCCGGTAGATATTGGATGGAGCGAACTTAGCCCATACCGGACATTTCCTATATGCAGCTTGAATAATGAAGTTTTAAGACAAAGGATAATACAGTCTTAAAGTTGTACAGAAGGAATCCAATGAGCGAACAAAAACTAACAGTAACATAACAATAATATAACAATGATTTTAACCGGTTTGCGATAATCGGTTCAACATAGTAGGTACTAGAAGAAATGAGGTAAAACGTATGCGTAAGGAACATGATTTTTTAGGCGAATTAGAAGTTGCTGACGAATTGTATTATGGTGTGCAAACTCTTCGCGCAATGGAAAATTTTACAATTACAGGGAAACATCTTGACCGTGATTTCATTAAATCCATGGCTATGGTTAAAAAAGCCAGTGCTTTGGCTAACATGAAGACAGGTCGTATGGATCCGACTATCGGTAATGCCATCGTGCAGGCTGCCGATGAAATCATTGCCGGCCAATGGGTAGAACAATTCCCAATCGATCCGATTCAAGGTGGTGCCGGTACATCCTTCAACATGAACATGAACGAAGTGTTGGCGAACCGTGGTCTTGAAATCTTAGGTCATGCCAAAGGCAGTTATGACATTATTTCTCCAAACAACCACTGCAACATGGCTCAGTCCACGAACGATACATTCCCGACAGCTATTAAAGTGTGTGCTATTTTAAAAAGCAAACCGTTAATTGAAGCATTGCAGCGCTTAGTTGACGAATTGGAAAAGAAAGCGGAAGAATACAAAGAAGTTTTGAAAATGGGCCGTACTCATTTACAAGACGCTGTGCCGATTACCCTTGGTCAGGAAATGGGCTCTTACGCTTCCGGTATTCGCCGTGGCATTAAACGTATTCAGTCTTCCATTGAAGGTGCTCATGTTGTGAACATGGGGGCGACTGCTGTAGGTACGGGTCTTAACGCCGAACCTTCTTACATCGAAGACGTAGCTCATGAATTATCTGAAGTGGTTGGTGAAAAATTTGTTACCGCTGATAACTTGATCGATGCTACGAACAACACCGATATTTTTGCCGACATTTCCAGTGGCATGAAAGTAACGGCTCTCGTGTTGATTAAAATGGCGAACGATTTCCGCTTGATGGCATCCGGCCCTCGTTGCGGTATTGGCGAATTGAAATTACCACCTCGTCAACCGGGTTCTTCCATTATGCCGGGCAAAGTTAACCCTGTAATTGCGGAAGTATTGAACCAGGTCTGCTACCAGGTAGTAGCTAACGACTTAGCCGTAACCTTGGGCGTTGAAAACGGCCAGTTCGAATTGAACGTTATGGAACCGGTTATTGCGTACAACTTGTTCAATGCTATGTGCTATTTGAAAAACGGCGTAAATACTTTCGTTGATAAATTATTAATCGACCTCGAAGTTGACCGCGAACGTTGCGAATACTGGTTGAACCGCAGTGTGGGCATCGTAACCGCTTTGTTACCGCATGTTGGTTATGAAAACGCATCCGCTTTGGCTAAAGAAGCGTACACAACGGGCCGCGCTATTAAAGAAATCATTTTGGAAAAAGGTTTGTTGACCGAAGCCGAAATGAACCATATCTTATCGCCGGCTGAAATGACAAAACCTGGTATTGCCGGTGCTGACATTTTAAAAGTAAAAGGCAACTAATAATACAAAGTATTAGATACTGAATGCCGAATACAAAGTATTAGATATTGAGTACTGGATTTTAAATCCTAGATGCGGAATATCAAATACTACATATTCAATACAATAAAAATATAGCCAATGACCCTTATAAAAAGGCGCCTGAATCTATCTCTGCTTAGATTCAAGCGCCTTTTGTAGTTAATAGAAAACTAAGTTTATTCAATGCCGCTTAACAGTTGCCGCCATTTTTTCGTGTAACCGTAAATATCTTCCTGTTCCATGGTTTCCGTCATTACATAGATGCCCGCAAATCCTTTTGGAAGTTGGCTGAACGTGTTAAAGTTTATGCCGCCGATAGCGTGAAGGGGGATATGGTGGGCTTTCGCGAACTCAAGCACGTCCTGGCATTCGGCGCTATTTCGCGGTGCCAGTCCCGGTTTGCAGCGAGAAGGGAATAAGTGCCCTAAGACTAACCATTTGGCACCCTGAGATTCTCCTTTTTGGGCTTCACCTAAAGAATGAACTGAAACCCCAAATTTAAACGGGGCAGGCATAAGAACTTTATATCCTAAAACAGACTCTGCCTGGGCTTGAGCCGTTATATCGAGACATTCGGGCACTGAAAGTTGAGCCGGCAAATTATATTTTATGGCTAAGTCGATATGGTGGCTGATGATGAGCTCCGTGCCGACCGTTTTAGCTATGGGAAGAAGTTCTGTGAGTAGGTCCTCATACTCTTTGATGGATAATTCCTTAGCTCGAAGCAATACTGCATCGGGACCGGACTTAATTAGAGCTCGTAAATAGTCGGTCGGTGACAAGGGTGAATTTATTTTTCCTAAAAACTCATAGAGTGCGGGTAAATGAGTGACATAGGTTAGTTTCATAGAACCTTGTGTGGTTGCGTCCCCTTGCGCAGTTGAGGGAGCTTTTAAGTTGAAAACTTCGTTTTTAGACACGGATGTGGTCATGGTACACTACCTGGAGGCCCAGTTTTTGAATATCATCATGCATTTCGGCAACGCTGCGGGTATCGCTAATGTCAAATTGGTCGCTACTGCGATGTTTATTACTGGCACTGTGGCCGCCCACATCCACTTGAACGCCGGCCGATACTTTGGTGGCACAAATATTCATGACTGCATTGCGGAATTCTTTGCTTTCGCGGCTGGATACGGTAATTTGTGCTTGCGGAACAAACAAACGATAGGCACACATGATTTGTAAGAAGTCACGGTCGCTCACTAAATGGTTGAAGTGTCCCAGTTCACCGTTAACCGGACGCAAGCGTGGTACGGAAAAACTGAGTTCGGCGGCCGGGAAGGCTTGTTGCGTAGACCAGACGTGAAGCCCGGTGGCTAAGGCATCGTAGCGGAAATTGCTAAGACCTAATAAAGCGGCAAAGCCGGCGCCTCTAAAGCCGCTGTTCAAAGCCCGTTCTTGGGCATAAAAGCGATACGGGAAGGAGCGTTTATTGCCGTAAGGGTGGTAGTATTCATACGCTTTAAGGTCGTAAGACTCTTGGAATACAGTGATGAAGTCCGCGCCTGCTTGATGGAGAATTTCGTAGTCCGCTTGATTGGCCGGATAGATTTCTATGCCGATGTTGGCAAAATATGGTTTGGCCAGTTCGAGGGCGGCTGCAATATATTCGATGGAAGAGCGCGATTCTGATTCACCGGTTAAAAATAGAATTTCTTGTAAGCCTGTTTGAGCAATGCTTTCTAACTCGCGTTTCACATCATCCATGGAAAGTTGGGCGCGTTTAATCGTTTGTTTACTGTTAAAACCACAGTAACGACAACCGTTATGGCAGTAGTTGGCGATATAGAGGGGCGTGAATAGTTGCACGTTATTGCCGAAGCGAGCCCGCGTTAAGGTTTTGGCTTTTTGCGCCATCGCCTCTAAATAGGGAGCGGCAGCCGTACTGAGGAGGGCCATAAAATCTTCCGGCTCCAATGTGTCTTTGGCCAAGGCTTGCTCTACATGGTGGGCGGTAAAGTTTTTATCAGAAAAGCTGTTTTTAGTATTCAGCACATAGTTGAGCCGCGTCATATCCAATTGGTCCATGGACGAAGTGTAGGCCATGATGTTATTTTTTAATACAGCTTCGTCGTCGGGCGTGGCCGTTTTGATGTGGCCATTGAGCTTGGGCGGCATCATATGACGAGGAGTAGGTAATATATTCATTATGATCTCCTAAATTATTTAGCTTGAGTTTAATTGCGCATTAGGAAAGTAATCCGGTGATCAATGTCGGAAGAACTTGTCTTGAAGATGCGCACGTAATCATTTCGTGTGTATGTATTTAATCGTTCAAGAAGCCCGTGAGTGGGCTGGATGCTTCCGCTTGGTCCGCAATAACGCGGCCCGTTTGGCCAAGGTACGCCAGGCGACCGGCTTCGATGGCGAGGCGAAAAGCTTTACACATTTGCGCTACATTGCCGGCCGTGGCGATGGCCGTGTTGCACATGATGGCGGTGACACCCATCTCCATGGCTTCGCATGCTTCCGACGGTTTGCCGATGCCTGCATCGACGATAACCGGCAAGTCCGTACTTTTTAGAACAATGTCGATGAAAGCTTTGGTACAAAGACCGCGGTTACTGCCAATCGGTGCGGCGAGGGGCATGATGGCGGCTGCGCCGGCTTCTTCAAGAGCCTTAGTGGCATAGTAATCGGGATACATATAAGGGAGTACGACAAAGCCTTTATCGGCCAGCATTTTGGTGGCACGGATGGTTTCTTGGTTATCCGGCAAGAGCCAGCGGGCATCGCTAATGATTTCTACTTTGACAAAATCGCCGCAGCCCATGGCACGGGAGAGTTCGGCAATGCGCACCGCTTCTTCCGCTGTGCGGGCACCTGAGGTATTTGGCAATAAGGTTACATCTTTAGGCATAAAGTCTAAGATGTTTTCTTGCCCGTCCGGCGTGGCGCGACGCAAAGCTAAGGTGATGATTTGAGCCTTGCCTTCTTCGGCGACGGCTTTTATAAGGGGTAGTGAAAATTTGCCGGAACCTAAGATAAGGCGGGAAGAAAATGTTTTGCCGCCCAGCGTGAAGGTATCGCCTTCCGGTGTAAATTTAGAACTTGGTTCGATGGTGGCCTGTTGTGAGGCTGTTGTTGACATAGTGTCACTCCTTTTGAGTCAGTAATAAATGTAAGAGCATGGTTGCTTCGTGAGCGGCACAGAGCATGACACGCGGTGCCAAAAGTCCGAGGGTGCTTTCGCTGTGGCCGTCACCCGTTTGGTAATAGCGGCTGAATAATTCTTTGGTTTGGACCGTATTCGGATGATCGTAACCGCTGACGCCGCTGGCCCCGATTAACGTTGTTGCGGGATAATGCGTTAGTACATAGCTTGTTAATTCCGCTTTGTTTTCAGCCGAGTCGAAGGCTTCGATGATGTAGGGGAAGCCTTTTAAATAGTTGTCAAAATTACTGCTGTTGATGGTGGTGTGGACGGCGTTCACTTTGATGAACGGATTGATGCGGTGAAGAATATCTTTTAAGGCTACAACTTTCGGTTTGCCCAAATCCGTCATTTCATAAGCTTGGCGACCAAGGTTCGTAATGTCTACCACATCCTTGTCGATGATGGTGAGCTCGCCGATGCCAAGCCGCGCGAGGCTAATGGCGATATGTGAGCCAAGACCGCCGGCACCGCAGATGGGAATGTGGCTCGACTTTAGCTTGTTATAAATGGTTTTGCCGTAACGAGCGTTCCATACGGCGTCGTACGTTGCTTCGTCAGGTGCTTCAGTGCGTGACACGCGTAATAAAGCATCGCCCTCTTTGAGGGGCGTTGCCCCATCGACGGCAAAGCCGTTTAGTAACCAAAGGTCATCGCTGCCGTTGGTAATGATATCCGCCGTAACCGAGCCGGGAGCTACCGACCGGGCTTGGCCGTTTACTGTAATATTCATCAGCCGCCTCCTACGAAGTGAACAATTTCCAGCGTGTCGCTGTCCAGTAACCAAGTTGATTCGAATTCGCTTTGCGGAATGATGATGCGGTTTCGCTCCACCACAACGCGTTTGGAATTGTAGCCCGCAGTTTCGAGAAAGGCGGAAACTGTCACAGATTCCGTAAGCGTTTGTTCTTTGCCGTTGACAATCATGGATGCCTCCTTATAAAATTCCTATAAAAAAGACATGAAGGGAGAGCACCCTTTTGGTGGTGCTCCCCCTTCATGTCATGGTTATATATTGATTTCAGTATAGCAGAGTTTTGAGAATGGGCAAAGTGATTTTTCAAAAAATTTTTTGCAGTCATTGTCCGGGAATTTTTTTTTGTAAAATATTTTTGACAAAGCAATTTTATAATGATATAATACTAAATTGCAAATGTACTCAGATATATATTGATTAATGTATAATATTATTTTATAGGCGTACGAATGCGTCGTATAAATTAAGGGGTACTCAATAATATGACTATAACATCGTTACTGATAAAGGGTAAATCTTCCAAGGTTGTGTTAACCGAAGGCGAAGCAAGGTTCAAAATAAAAAAATGAGAGCCTTGCTTATTTTGTCATTGCGTTAACAGGAAAACTGAGACCTGGATTTTTGTCTGATGTCATACCGTTATAGAATAGAAGGTAAGCCAATTGAAATGAGGGGTGAAAGCTGGTATGTTCAAACCTGAGAAGGTAGGTAAAAGAACGCGTTATACGTATGCTAAAATTAACGAAGTTCTAGAAATGCCACATTTATTGGACGTGCAACGCAAGTCTTATGAGTGGTTTTTGGAGAGCGGTTTACAAAATATTTTTGACGATATTTCTCCGATTAAAGACAATTCAGGTAATTTAGTGCTTTCTTTTGAAGGATTTAGCCTTGGGGAGCCAAAATACGATATTAACGAATGTAAGAACCGTGATGCTACTTATGCGGCGCCATTGCGTGTTAACGTTCGTTTGATTAATAATGATCCTGAAAACCAGGATATTAAAGAACAGGAAGTTTTCATGGGCG
>NZ_SVCB01000032.1 GCF_015058545.1 Veillonella sp. | reverse complement strand
TGCCCGCTGCAATGTTTACAGGGGAACCGGAACCGGTATTTAAAGCGATAGAGCCGTCAGCACCGTTAATGGTTACGGCAGAACCGTCTTTACCGTTAACAGTAATAGAGCTATCTGTGCCTTCATTTGTACCGTCTTCACTTGCTTTTTCACCAAGTGCAATCGTATCGCTCAAGCCTACGGTAATTTTACCGTTAGTTGCATCACTGGTAGTTGTAATGTTACCGTCACCAGCAATATTTAAGGTTTCGCCTAAATCACGGTGTACAGCATTGCCGCTATCGGCTGTGAAGTTTAAGCCTTTATTCGTCAATTCTGTTTTCGCATCATTTACCGTAGTGTTTGTGATATTTTTAACGTCACCGATATTGGCTGCGTTCGTATCGGTATTGTATGTTTTATTACCGTCTGCATCAGTACCGTCGGAACCGCTTGCCACATTAGTAATCTGTTTGCTGCCACCATCGATACCGTCAGTTGTTACGGACGGACCGTTAGTGATTGTTAAACCACCGCTTGTAAGGGCTGTATCGCCAACTGTCACACCGTCGTTATTAATAACAGTATTGCCGGTTGTTACAGAACCTGTTGAGCCTAAGTCGATGTCTTTATTAAGACTTACTTCAAGGGCACCGTCTTTAACAGCTGTGGTAATGTTAGAAACGTCGTCCGGATTATCGGTTGTAGCAGTACCGTCGGTTACGCCACCTTTAACAGTAATTGTTTGACCAAGGTCTTGTTTAACCGTTGTGCCACTGCCGTCAGCGAGACCGAAGCCACCGGTTGCATTTTCACTGGTACCGTCAGCAACAGCAGTCACTGCATCACTTACCGTTTTGAGCTGATCTTCGGTAGCCGCACGGCCGGTTACGATGTCAGGATTGGATACATTCCAAGTGGTGTTGTCTAAACCGGTTACATAGCTGCCCGTTTGAGCTTCGCCACCAGCCGTAGTTTCGGTCTGAGTGCCGATAGTAGCATCGCCGGCTGTTACCGTATTCAAACCGGTAATGTCTTTAGCCAAACGAACTGTTAACTTGCCATTGTCACCGTCTTGAGCGGCCACAATACCAATGTTGTTGTCAGTAGATAATTTAGAGGAATCTGTTTCACCGCCAACAATATTGACAGTTTTATTTAATTTAACAGCAGCCGAACCTGTATCGCCGGTATAAACCATACCGTCATTTAAGGTTGCCACAGTCTGGTCGCCTACGGTAATACGATCAACGGCGTTGCCGTTTACGTCATTGGCACTGGTGCCACCTTTAATCGTAGTGGTCGTACCGTTGGAACCGGTCAAACCAATAGAACCATCGGCACCGTTAATAGCTACGGAAGAACCGTCGGTACCTTTCGCTGTGATAGAGCCATCAGCACCATTAACAGCTACAGAAGAACCGTCCTTACCTTTAACTGTAACAGAACCATCAACGCCGTCTGTACCTGCACTACCTAAAGTAAGGTTATCCCCTAATTTTACATCATAAGTAGTAGAACCGTTTGTTTCCGTTTTTTCAGTAACTTGTAGGTTCGTACCTGCATAGTTGCCATCGGTACCGGCTGCAGTACCGCCTTCAACTGTAAGGTGCGTCTTGCTGCCTTCACCGGCATTAACTTCCTGAATAGCCTTGGTCAACTGATCCACGTTAACAGCATCCGTACCTTTAACACCGGTAGCCACATTACTGATTACCTTATTACCATTGTCAAGGCCGGAATCGGTCAAGGACACAGGATCACCTGTAGCTGGGGTAATGGTAATGCCATTGTTATTAACAACAGTATTGCCTAAGGTTAAGGAGCCGGTAGAACCTAAATCAACGTCTTTTGCTAACTGAACTTTTAACTGGCCGTTAACATTGTTTACACCAATATTTTTATCAGTCAAATCACCTTCAGCACCACCAACAATATCTAATTTTTCGTTAAGCGTCTTAGGAATAATTTTAGTTGGATCACTCTGACCGTCATCACCGGCGAATTTAAGACCGTCGCTCATAGTCGCCACAGTTTGACCGCCTACAGTAATACGATCAACAGCATTACCGGCTAAATTATTAGCACTTGTGCCTGCTTGGATAGTTACAGGAGAACCATCAGCCGTATTCAATACGATAGAGCCGTCAGCACCGTTAATAGCTACGGAAGAACCGTCTTTACCGTTAACAGTAATAGAGCTGTCTGTCCCTTCTGTACCTGCTGCACTGTCAGCTACACTACCTAAGGTAATGTTATCTGCCAATTTCACATCATACGTCGTAGCACCGGTTGTTTCGGTTTTTTCAGTAATCTACAAGTTGCTGCCTGCATAGTTACCACCTGTACCGGCTGCAGTACCGCCTTCAACAGTAAGGTGCGTCTTGCTGCCTTCACCGGCGTTGACTTCCTGAATAGCCTTGGTCAACTGATCCACGTTAACAGCATCTGTACCATCAGTACCTGTGGCAACATTAGTAATCTTTTGACCGCCGTTGTTGAGGCCACTATTAGAAAGGCTTACCGTATTATCGCCACTGCCAAAAGTTAAGGAGCCGGTAGAACCTAAGTTGATGTCTTTATTGAGTTTAACAGTTAAAAGACCATTATCGCCAGCCTGGCTGGATACAACACCGATATTGCCGGTAGTAAGGTTAGCTTCGGTCGTTGCTTCGCCTTTTACGTCAACTTGATTGTTGAGTTTTACGTTGGAAACTGTACCGAAGTCGCCACCGTATTTCATACCGTCATTAAGGGTTGCCACAGTCGCGCCCCCTACGGTAATACGGTTAATCGGCGATCCGGTAACATCATTAGCACTGGATCCGGCCTGAATGGTTACAAGGGAACCATCGGCTGTGTTCATCACGATAGAACCGTTAGAACCGTTAATGGCAACGGAAGAACCATCGGCACCGTTAACAGTAATAGAGCTATCTGCACCTTCAGTAGTGCCGTCTTCACTTGCTTTTTCACCAAGTGCAATCGTATTGCTTAAACCTACGGTAAGTTTGCCGTCTCCGGCGGTTGTTGTAACATTACCGTCACCGGCAATCTGGATAGTCTTGCCGAGGTCTTGTTTTACAGCTGTACCACTGTCATCAGTCAAGCCGAAGCCACCGGTTGCATTAGCACTGGTACCGTCGGAAACAGCAGTCACTGCATCGCTTACAGTTTTGAGCTGATCTTCCGTAGCGGCACGGCCGGTTACAATATCCGGATTGGATACATTCCAAGTTGTATTGTCTAAACCGGTTACATAGCTACCGTCTTGAGCCACTCCACCGGCTGTAGCTACGCCTTGATTGCCAATTACAGCATCGCCTGCTTCTACCGTATTCAAACCGGTAATGTCTTTAGCCAATTGAACTGTTAATTTAGCATTATCTCCATTTTGAGAAGCTACGATACCAATATTATTATCGGTAGATAGTTTGGAGGAATCCGTTTCACCACCAACAATATTTACCGTTTTATTTAATTTAACAGCGGCCGTTCCTGTATCGCCGGTATAAACCATACCGTCATTTAAGGTCGCTACAGTCTGGTCACCTACGGTGATACGATCAACGGCGTTGCCGTTTACGTCATTCGCACTAGTGCCACCTTTAATCGTAGTGGTTGTACCATTGGAACCGGTCAAACCGATAGAGCCGTCAGCACCGTTAATAGCCACAGCGGAACCGTCGGTACCTTTCGCGGTAATAGAGCCATCCGCACCATTAACGGCTACGGAAGAACCGTCCTTGCCGTTAACTGTAACAGATCCGTCAACACCATCAGTGCCGGCTTCCCCTAAGGTAAGATTATCCGCCAATTTCATATCATAAGTTTTCGAGCCATCGGTAGCGGTTGTTGTGGTCACCTGTAAGTTATCGCCTGCATAGTTACCATTTGTACCCGCTGCCGTACCGCCTTCAACGGTAATATTAGTCGCTGTACCTGAACCACCGGTTATTCCGCCAATTCGATCCTCTAACTGTTTTACGTTAACGGCATCCGTATCGTTAACACCGGCAGCAACGTTAGTAATTGTTTTGTTGCCCGCATTGATGCCGGTAGAAGTTACAGACGGACCACCGGTGATTGTTAAACCACTATTATTGACAACCGTATTACCCACTGTTAAGGAGCCGGTTGAGCCCAAATCAACATCTTTATTCAATTTCACGACTAAGAGACCATTGTCGCCAGCCTGACTGGAAACAACGCCGATGTTGCCTGTCGTAAGATCAGCTTCCGTCTCGGCTTCGCCTTTTACGTCAACTTGGTTATTGAGTTTTACATTAGAAACTGTACCGAAGTCACCGCCGTATTTCATACCGTCATTCATTGTAGCTACGGTTTGACCGCCTACAGTAATACGGTTAACAGGCGAGCCTGTTACATCGTTAACACTGGTTCCTGCCTGAATGGTTACTGGAGAACCATCCGCTGTGTTCATTACGATAGAACCGTTAGAACCATTAATGGCAACGGAAGAGCCGTCGGCACCATTAACAGTCATAGAGCCATCGGTAGTACCTTTGTCGCCAAGCGCCACAGTATCACTCAAACCAACAGTAATTTTACCGTCTCCGGCGGTGGTCGTAACATTACCGTCACCGGCAATCTGAATTGTTTTGCCAAGGTCCTGTTTTACAGCTGTACCGCTATCATCAGTCAAGCCAAAACCACCGGTTGCATTAGCACTGGTACCGTCGGAAACAGCAGTCACTGCATCACTTACAGTTTTGAGCTGATCTTCCGTAGCGGCACGGCCGGTTACGATATCAGGATTAGTCACATTCCAAGTGGTATTGTCTAAACCGGTTACATAGCTACCGTCTTGGGCTACGCCACCGGCTGTAGCTACGCCTTGATTACCAATTACAGCATCGCCTGCTTCTACCGTATTCAAACCGGTAATGTCTTTTGCCAATTGAACTGTTAATTTAGCATCGTCACCATTTTGAGAAGCTACAATACCAATATTATTATCGGTAGATAATTTAGATGAATCAGTTTCACCACCCACAATATTTACCGTTTTATTTAATTTAACGGCAGCAGAACCTGCATCGCCGGTATATACCATACCGTCATCAAGCGTTGCAACTGTCGCACCGCCGGCAGTAATACGGTTAATAGAATTACCATTGACATCATTTGCCGCCGTACCGGCTGCGATAGTAGCTGTAGAACCGTCTGTACCGGTTAAGGCAACAGAACCGGTTGCACCATCAACAGCTACAGAAGAGCCGCCTGTACCGTTAACAGTAAGGGAACCATTTGTACCGCCGGTGCCTGTGCTACCTAATGTTACAGTATCGGCAAGTTTTAAATCATAAGTCGCTGTACCTGTCCCGGTCGTTGACGTAAGTTGCAAGTTACTGCCTGTATAGGTACCGCTTGTACCGGCTGCCGTACCACCTTCAACGGTAACGGTAGTCGTTGTACCGGATCCGCCGCTGACACCGGCGATGGCCTGATTTAACTGAGATACGTTGACAGCATCCGTATTGGCTGTACCTCTGGCTACGTTAGTAATTTTGTTGCCGCCATTATTAAGACCTGTACTTGTTAACGATACTGCAGAACCTCTAGTTGGTCTGATAGTCACACCGTTACCGCTAACAGTTGTACGCGTACCGGTCGTTGGATTAGTTAAATAAATTGTTTCCAAACCACGAAGCGTTTTATTTAAACGAAGAGTAACCGTATTATCACTGATTACAGCGCCGATATTAGGATCGGTAGTAAAATCAGATTGATAATATAATGTATTATCTACACCACCGGTAATCTTCAATGATTGATTTAAAAGCTTAGTAACCGTACGCGGTGTGCCGTCAGAACCATAGGTAGTAGTATAGCTACTGTCTTTGAAATCACCGGTAGTAGCCAGCATGGTATTTGTCCACTGTTTCATGTTTACGGCATCCGTATCATATTGACCGGCCGCTAAACCGGTAAGTTTACGCGTTGTCGCATTACCGCTGGCCCCGTCAGTACCAATGGAAACAACACCGGCTGTACTGTTCCAGACTCCACCACTGGTAGTGCCCGCATTGCCTTTTGTAGAGAGCCAACTACTCCAGGTGCTGTCCTGATTATTCCAACCCTGACTCGTTGTATCCGTTGCACGAGTTGTGGAAGAACCGGAGCCGATAGCTACACTGCTTGCAACGTTAGCAGTTGCACTATCGCCTAATGCTACAGCACCGGTTGCCCCTGAAACTGTAGTAGCCGATTTACCGATAGCAATAGAGTTACCGGCCGGCGCGATAGCTTGATAACCAATAGCAATAGCTTCCGGATCAGTTGTTGCAGTACCCGCCGATGCTTCTCGACCAATAGTAATACTTCTCGCGCTTAAAGATTTCGCTTGATAGCCAATGGCCATAGCACTACCTGCACTGGCTACCGTATCATAACCAATAGCCATAGTATATGACGACGTTGCTTGCGCATTAGTACCTTGAGCTATAGCTCCGCCAGCATTGGCTACGGCCTTATACCCTACAGCCAACGTTCGTAGTGCAGTCGCTTGAGCACTATTACCTACAGCAGTACTATATTGGTCACTGGCAGTTGCGGCTGCACCGGCAGCAAGAGAACCTATGGACGTAGCCTTGGCACTGTTACCTACGGCAGTAGTACTAACAGCACTTGCAAGAGCGGCATCACCAATAGCGGTAGCGCTAATATCCGTTGCCTGACTTGTAGAGCCAATGGCTACAGTATGAAACGACGTTGCTTTAGCCCCGGAGCCTATGGCAGCTGCCGCTAGACCATTACCATCATAGGATGTCAAAGAAGTATCCGTATTACCGGCCACCGCATTATTACCGATAGCAATGGCATCTGTAGAATAAGAACGGGTGTTGGTACCGATGGACATGGTATTTTCATAGGCCAGCGTACTCCCATCAGGTTGACCGGCATACGCATTTTGGCCGATGGCAATACCATGAATAGCATTCGATCGGTTATTTGAACCTACAATAACTGAATTACCGGCACGACCGTAAGCAATGTTGTCATGACCAATCATGACACGACCGCCAAGAGCAGAACTACCGCCTACTTCATCAGGCGTATCTTCCTTCGCAGTGGTAGTCGGAGCAATAGCAGTCTAATTAGCACCGATAACAACATCATTGATACCGTAGGCTACGGCCGATTTACCAATAGCAACGGCATTGGCACCGCTCTGGGTTACGCCGCCGACTGAATAAGTGCCACCGGCGATAGCACCATCGCCCATTGCAATTGCGTAATTAATGGCTGCCGTAGCACCACCGATAGCAATCGTTTCCGTGCCGGTAGCAGAGGCATCAGTACCAACAGCCAGAGCATCCTCACCGTTTGAGGTAGCTGTGCCTACAGAAACAGCACCGGCACCGGTAGCTGTCGCATTAGCGCCTACAGCCATCGTGTCATTATCTTGAGCCCCCGGATAACGTCCCGCAACAACTCGTTGTGCTGCGTCCGCCGGTAAAGTAACGGTTGAAACAATCCCCAAAGCCAAACTGGTCACGACGGCCATACGCAATAAATCTCCGGTTACTTTCATACCGGATTGCGACTTGTTTCTGCTGTGACTTTTCGCCATTTCCGAAACAACTACGTAAGCATTTCGAACCTTACTCCACACGACCTTATAAATCTTATTCATTACGACTACAACCTCCTCTTTTTCCTATTTGATTATCTCGAATAAAATTCACTTAATTAAGTATTAAACAAAATGTCCCTAAATCAAAAGAAAAAGCATAAAAAAATAAATCGTGCTCTTGAAAATGAACACCTTGTTAATCGAAAAAACAAAATAAATCCATTTGACACGATTTATTCACTTCACAAAAACACAATATTTTCAAGAACTTTTCAAACATCCATCAACTCAAATACCATTCAAAAATTAATGAGATATTTATGAATATATCTTAATTATATCATTTCAAAATATTCGATATAAAGAATCAATTGTAAACTCATATTTATAACAATATTATTCACGTTATCATTCTTCTCGATGGCCTTCGATAATTATCAATTAGCATCGATTTTTATAGATAAATATCGTTAAATGTTGATATATTCGACTCTTCAATTATCAAATAAGTTTTACCCCCCCCCACATCGATTTTTGTCGATATTGTTTTTTATGAGTCATTTTTGTATAAAAAAACAACCCACTGTAACTACAGCAGGCTGAATGTAAAACGCTATCAATATTAACTATTATTTTGTGAAATTAATAAACTATTGTAAACTAAAAATTTAACGTTTCGTTTACGAAGTATTCCTTATTTTTGGGCACATTAATGTCTCATATAAACAAAAAAGCACTTGATTTCTCAAGTGCTTTCCTTAAAATTCTGGTGGACGATGACAGGATCGAACTGCCGACATCCTGCTTGTAAGGCAGGCGCTCTCCCAGCTGAGCTAATCGTCCATATGGTGACCCGTGGGGGAATCGAACCCCCGATACCGCCGTGAAAGGGCGGTGTCTTAACCGCTTGACCAACGGGCCACATTGGCTCCCCGAGTAGGACTCGAACCTACGACCGATCGGTTAACAGCCGATTGCTCTACCGACTGAGCTATCGAGGAATGAAAGTGGAGCGGAAAACGAGATTCGAACTCGCGACCCCCGCCTTGGCAAGGCGGTGCTCTACCACTGAGCTATTTCCGCATTTCACAACAGAAACTATTCTACACCGTTAACTGTATTTTGTCAAGCACTTTTTTAACTTGACTGCATTCAAAGTGTCTTGTCCCTGACTGCTTAATTATAATATCAAAGAACTAAGGCCCATGTCAACACTTTTGTAAAAATATTTGTACAAATATTTTACAAAATCATAACGGCCCACCAAAGAAGGCGAGCCGTCACTATTACTTTGTATTAAATACCGCATTTAAACGCCGTATTTACGCCTCAAAGAGGGTAAACACATTAGGGATAGGCAAATCCATTGAACCGAGCCCTACGCCCTTTTTAGACGCTTTTTCAGCTTTATCCATCATAGAAAGCAAGGCCATTTGGATGACTTCCTTTGTCGGTGCCGGTGTGCCCGACGGAAATTCATTGGCCGTCAATGTTTTCACTAAAGCTGCTCCCGTCGGTGTTACCAACTCGCCCTGTACCGGCGTTACATAGGTAGGAAAACCTTCTAAAAGCGCTACCGTGGCAGGCGTTGGAATATCCATGAGCCCATGCTCGCATTTCACTTTCCCCTGTCCCACATGGAGCGGCGAGAAGATAATACCGGTCACGCCGAGGTATTCCAAACAAATCATAGTGCCTACAATATCGATGATACAATCAATGGCGCCCACTTCGTGGAAATGCACTTCCTCCAAGGTTGTATTATGCACCTTTGCTTCCGCCATGCCTAAATTTAAAAATGCAGCCAGAGCTTTTTCTTTTACCCAATCGGATAAAGGAGCCTCTTCAATTAGTGCTTTAATTTCCGGATAATTACGACGCTCACCGTGAGCATGGGTATGAGAATGCCCCCCATCGTGCGAATGAGTATGAGCTGCATCATCCCCATGCGTATGAGCGGCCACTTCGTCGTGAGAGTGTCCCTCACCATGGGTATGCTTTTTAAACGGATTATACCAATGGCTATGTTCATGACTGTGTCCATGTTCATGGTTATGGCCATGATTATGCCCGTGTTCATGTCCGTGGTGATGGCCATGGCCTTTATCATGCAAGTCCACGTCGAAATAGGTGCCCGGTACACCCATTTTTTCACGTTGCTCGTATATCAGCGAAAAGCCGCTCAAATTAAGCGGTGCCAATGATTTTTCAAAATAATCAAACGGTACGCCGTAATCAAGCAGTGCCCCAATCATCATGTTGCCGCTGATGCCGGACGCACACAGACCGTGTAAATATTTACCCATAATTAACGACCGTCCTGACGTTTATTGCCCGGGCCGTCTTCGGCTACGGTCACCGTGGCTTCGCCAAATGTTTTCATATCGTTTAACATGTGAAGCGACGCATCCACCACGGATAAACCCATAACGGAGCCCAATGCTTCATCCATTTCCAAATCATAATACAAGAATGGGCTGATGCCCAAGAATTTCATCTGTGCTTTGTGCACCGGTTCATTGTACGCCGCCGACTGGAATACGAAGTCCATAACATCGGCATTAATTGCACGAGCTACCAATAAAGCGGCGCCGGTTACGGCGTTATCAAATACTACGGCCATGCGATTATGAGCAGCGCCAAGGTAAAACCCGACCATGGCAGCGATGTCCAAAGAGCCCACATGTTGCAACACATTGAGCGGATCTTTCGCGCTTAAGTTATAGCGACCTATGGTAGCACTCAAACGGTCTGCTTTTTCCTGAATGGACAAGGTGCATTCGTTATTAGTCAAAAGTTCAGCCATCGGATAGCCTGTAATAGCTGCGGTAACGGCTAAACCGCTAAGTAACGTGCGTTCGCCTACGTTGCCGAGGGCCACTGCTTGAACGCCTTTTGTGGCCAGTTCATCAGCCATTTGGAAACCCACTTCTAAAGCTGCTTCCATTTCTTCTTTGGTCATAGCCGGACCTTTACCGAAGAAACGTGCGCCGTTGGCTACTTTTTTATTTACAATGCCTTTTACGTTGGCCGTATCTTGTTCCAGACCTACGTCAACAACAATTACGTCAGCTTCAAGCTTCTTAGCAGCCGCACCGGTCGCACTGTGACCACTGCCAAGACGGGTAACAGCGGCTAAGCTTTCCTGCCCTTTTGTATGGTTTTGCATACCGTCAACGGCGGTATCGCCGGCAAAGATAAGAACGCCGTTTTTAATATGGTTCGGCTGTTCCACATTATAAATGCCGGCCAAACGAACGGCGATTTTTTCCAATTGAGCCAAGCTGTAAATCGGCTTGGTCAAATTATCTACACGAAGCTGGCACGCATCCATGCAGTCTTTATTTAACGGTTTAATCGTAAACTCTCTCATGCTTGGTGCCCTCCTTCTAATTCCTGATACATGCGCACTGCCAAATCGAGCATGCCCATTTGAATGGAGCCGCCTGATGCTTCACCGAGGCAAAGGCCAAGGTTAACATACGCTTCAAGCCCCAAAGTTTCGAGAGCCCGATTATGCGCTTTTTCAGCAGACAAATGGGAGGCCATAACATAATCCATGCTGGCCGGTACCAAGGAGTGAGCCACCAAGGCACAAGCGGTGGTATTAAAACCATCGATAATAACCATGGCATGAGCCGCGGCGGCGCCGAGAATAATCCCCGTAATGCAGGCAAATTCCAAACCGCCTACGGAATGCAAAATACCGAGGCCGTCATTTTTATCAATGTGAGCGTATTTTTCAAGCGCATCGTGAACGACTTTCTGTTTTACTTTAAGGCGTTCATCGGAGATATTGGTGCCCCGACCGGTAGCCTGTTCCGCCGTGATGCCGGCAAATTTCGCGGTCATAACGGCACTGGCCGTCGTATTGGCAATCCCCATTTCACCTACGAGGAATACATTGTACCCTTCAGCGACTTTTTCATTAACGAGAGCAATGCCCACTTCCATAGCCTGAATGGCTTCTTCTTTGGTCATAGCCGGTTCTTTTAAAAAGTTGTTCGTCCCCATGCGAATTTTGTTATGACGTAAGCCCGGCACCCAATTCATGTCCGCTTTGATGCCTACGTCTACCACTTCCATGTCCGTGCCGCAGTAGTTGCCCAAGGCATTGGCACCGGCGCCCTTCGGAATCAAATAGTTCTGCGTCATACCGACGGTTACATCAATCGGATAGGCACTCACGCCCATTTCCGCTACACCATGGTCAGCCGCTGCAATAATCATGCAACGCTTCGGAATAGTCGGCGATTCTTGGCGTGTATCCATAGCGTATTGTTTAACCATGTCTACCAATTTGCCAAAACTGCCGTATGGCGTTTCACGGTCCCACACGGCCTGTATTTTTTCACCGATGGCGACGTCTTTTGGGGTAATCTTTTTACAAGTCTCTTCAAATAAGCCCATCATATCCTCCTATAATAGGGAAAATTTATCACGAATGTGCTTGGCATCATTCAAATATGATTCTAGTGTATCATCATCTTCGGTTAAAAGTAAATTTTTAATAATTGATATTTGCTGTTCTAAATCTGATAACGCCCTAACGACTTCCGTGCGGTTGCCCGTTATGATTTCACGCCACATGGCGGGATTACCACCGGCTACACGGGTAACATCACGAAATCCGCCTGCTGCCAAACGGAGGCGCAAATCGCCGTACTCATCGCCCCCCGCAATGGTGGCAATCATGGACGCCACCGTATGAGGCATGTGACTGACCGTGGCCATAAAGCCGTCATGCATACTCATAGGAATCCGCTCTATGCGGCTCCCCAGGAGTTCACCCATGCGCGTCAATTCGGCGGCACCTGCTTCGCACCAGCCGGACGCCACATCATCTTCCAATACAATCCAGGTACAATGTTTGAATAAATCCGCCTTGGCCATGGCATAACCGCCCTTTTCAGAACCAGCCATGGGATGAACCGACACGAAGCTAGCCCCGGCCGGCAAGTTTTGTTTCACTGTACGGGCAAAATTCGTCTTTGTACTGGACACATCAGTTATAAGAGTGCGAGGCCGAATGAGCGGCGCCAGCTCCTCAAACAGCCTCGCATTTGTATCAGGCGGCAAGGCGAATACCAAAATATCCGCCTCAGCCACGACCTGTTTGGGATCGGTATACGCACGGGCCACAACCTTGTCGGCCATAGCCGCTTCACAAATCTCCGGACGCCGTGCATAACCAATCACTTCATAATCTGTAAATTTCGCCAGTCCTTTTGCCAAAGAACCGCCGAGTAAACCTAAACCAATAATACCTACCTTACGCTTCATACTGTTTCCTCAACCTCTCTTTTTAATCGCTACTATGCTACATGCTGATTGTTTATCGACCGTATCTCATCTATGATTTCAGCTGAGTACCGGCCGACTATAAGCGTTTTTTTCAAAAAACTACGCCGCATCTTCAATCAGCTTCTTATTCTTCCATTTACCGCTGTGCCAACGCCATACGAATATGATGGCCCGCACACCTTCATCGATGGCCATGGCAATCCAGATGCCCACGAGCCCCCAATCGAGCCAAACGCCCAAGATAAAGGACAAGTTAACGGCACACAGCCACATGCCAAAGATACCTACAATCATCGGCGTCCTGATATCACCGGCCGCCTGTAAACACTGAACCATAATAATATTAACCGTTCGTCCGATTTCCAAGAATATTTCAATCAACATTATCGTCTTGCCGAGCGTAATTATCTCCTGTTCGTCCGTGAAAAAGGCAAATATATAATCACTCAACAGATAGAACGATACGGACAAGGTCAGACTGATCGCCATGCCGAGCCACATGGTATGCCACACACGGCCTGAAATCTCGTCTTCCCTGTCGGCACCGACCAAAAAGCCTACGATAATCTGCACCGCATTGGCGAGGGCAATGGTGTACATGTAGCAGAACATGGAAATAATGTAGGCATACACCTTCGTATTAATAACCATGATGCCGAAAATGTTGACCATTTTCATAATCGTCGTCTGCGATAACTGATAAGACAGCGTTTCGCCGCCGGACGGCACCCCGATGTGCAGCAACCGTTTTAACGTTTCTTTAGGGAACGGTTTTAAATAAGACCAGGACAACTTAACGTTGAGCTGGGTTTTGAATAAATAAAATACCAAGAGCAGACCTAAGCCCTTGCTCAAGGCTGTGGAAATGGATACGCCCAACACGCCCATAGACGGAATAGGGCCCCAACCGTAAATTAATACCAAGTTACTGAAAATATGTACTACGTTCATAACGAAGGCCACGCACATGGTAATAACCGGCAAGGAAAAGCCGCGGAAAGTAGCCACAAAGGCCGTATAAATCCCCGTAATCGGAATGCTCGCAGCTACAATCGTCATATAAAGACTCGTATCATCGATGATTTCTTCCGGCACGCCGAGCCACTCAAAGAGCATGCGATGGGCTACCAAAATAAACAGCGCCGCAATGGAGCTGAATACGAAGTTAAAGGCAATACTTACGGTTGTTACTTCGTTAATCTTGGTCGGATTTTTGGCACCCAAATATTGAGCAATTAAAATCGTTGTGGCCGTACTCATAACGGTAATCAGGAAGATGAAAATATTCATAATCTGATTCGCATTGGCTACGGCGGCTACCGCTTCTTGGGAATAGTGACTCATCATAAACTGGTCAATATTACCAATAAGCATTTGTAAGAATATCTCGATAAATATAGGCCAGCTTAAAGTGACAACGGATAGGCTGGCACTTTTTTTGACACTTCTCATACACTAACCTCGTTATATTTTGATTAATGCGTCGTGTTCGATCAAACATTGCCAATCGGCAACCAATCGGTATTTAGCCTGTGCTTGTGCCATATCCCAGTTCTCCCCTTCAGGGAACCAGTTGCTCGGCATACAGCCGCCCTTGGCAAAATTGATGGCATAGCCCATTTTGCGAACTTCTTTGGAAGCCCACCAAGCACCGATCGCCTCACGACCTTCTAAATAAATATTTTCCATGTGGGTGGCTTCCAACCAATGGGTAATTTCATCCCAATATTCTTTGGGAATTACACTTTTGGCCAAGCATTCTTGTAAACTCTTGCGAGCGGCCGCCACCATTTCGGGAGTCAACGTTTGCATAATTCTATCTCCTCCGTATTAGCACAAGACCCCTTCCAAATGGCAGGGGTCTAACATTTGATTATCCAATTTTTATTATAACATCGCTATAGCTACTTCGCCACTATACAATAGGATCAAAGATTTAAAACTACCATCAACTATAGGACCAAAGATTTAAAACCGCCCTCAACTATAGCAGAAGTAAGCTTCTACCCTATTTCAAAGTAGCAAAGGCTTCGTCAGCTACGGCCAAGGTATGTTCAATATCCTTAGCGGAATGTTGTGCCGACATGAAGTTGCTTTCATACTGACTTGGTGCATAGTAAATGCCATGACTCAAATTGTAATGGAAGAATTTTTTGAACGATTCCATATCACAAGCGGATGCATCCTCAAAATTAAGCACCGGTTTGTCACTGAAGAACAAGGTAAACATGGAGCCTACATATTGTACTTGTACCGGCACATTATGTTTAGCCGCCAATTCTTTAAGGCCTTGACAAAGTGTTTCGGTGGATTGATTAATCCGTTTAAATACAGTCGGATCTTGTTGCAAAATGCTAAGGGTTGCTAACCCCGCCGTTACGGCAATCGGATTACCGCTCAGCGTACCGGCCTGATAGATAGGACCGGCCGGAGCTACTTGGCTCATGATTTCACGGGAACCGCCAAACACGGCCATTGGTAAACCACCGCCAACGATTTTGCCGAGGCAAGTCAAGTCCGGTTTAATATTGTATTTCTTCTGCGCACCGCCGGAGCTGGCACGGAAGCCACACATAACTTCATCAAAAATAAGTAATGCGCCGTGAGCCTTTGTCAATTCACGAAGTGTTTCCAAGAAACCCGGAACAGGCGGTACACAGCCCATATTACCGGCTACCGGTTCTACAATAACTGCGGCAATAGCATGGCCTTCTTTTTCAAATAAAGCTTTGATCGCATCAATATCATTATATGGTACGGTCAACGTATCGGCTGCCACACCGGCCGGTACCCCCGGACTATCGGGCACACCGAAAGTGGCAAGGCCGGATCCGGCTTTTACGAGCAAGCCGTCACTGTGGCCGTGATAGCAACCGATGAATTTAACGATTTTATCGCGCCCCGTATAACCACGAGCTACGCGGAGGGCACTCATAGTCGATTCCGTACCGGAGTTAACCATGCGGAGCATTTCCATATTCGGCATGAAGGCCTGGATTTTTTTAGCCAATTCCGTTTCAAGCAAAGTTGGCGCACCATAGCTGGTACCGCGTAAAACGGCTTCTTGCAAAGCGGCTACGATTTCCGATTTGGCATGGCCAAGAATCATAGGCCCCCAAGATAATACATAGTCAATGTATTCATTGCCGTCAATATCATAGATACGGTCGCCGGAAGCAGAGCTGATGAACGGCGGTTCGGAACCCACACTGCGATACGAGCGAACCGGACTGTTTACGCCGCCCGGCATGTATGCTTTAGCTTCGTTAAAAGCTTGCTTAGATTTATCTAATGTAAACATAATCTTCTCCTTATGATACTAACGACAATGGGTATTAAAAGTCTTGTGCTCAAACGATGGATTAGGCACACATTGTGCCTAATCAGCCGCTGAACGGTGCTAACAATTATTTGCGCAACCAAAAGGTGCTGACAATTATTTGCGCAACCAACGAGCTACGTCAAGGGCATGATAAGTGATAATGATTTTAGCACCCGCCCGTTTCATGGATAACAAAGTTTCCAAAACGATGCGTTTTTCATCAACCAGGCCCTGCTGCGCGGCGGCTTTAACCATGGCGTATTCACCGCTTACATTGTAAACAGCCAATGGGTAATCAAAATTATCGCGGGCTTCACGCACGATATCGAGATACGAAAGAGCCGGTTTAATCATGATGATATCGGCACCTTCACGAATGTCGAGTTCGATTTCACGCATCGCTTCGAGGCGATTAGCTTCGTCCATCTGATAACCTTTGCGGTCGCCGAATTCCGGTGTGGAATGAACCGCATCACGGAACGGCCCATAGTAAGCGCTGGCGTATTTGGCAGCATAGCTCATGATGGATACGTTGGTAAAACCGGCGTCATCAAGAGCTTCACGAATTACGGCTACACGGCCGTCCATCATATCCGACGGAGCCACCATATGAGCGCCTGCTTCCGCATGGCTTACGGCTACTTTTGCCAGCAACGGCAAGGTTTCGTCATTCAATACTTCGTGGTTTTCAACACAGCCGCAATGACCGGTGCTGGTGTACTGACATAAGCATACATCAGATACCACGATGAGTTCCGGTACTTCTTTGCGAATCGCTTTGATAGCTTGTTGTACCGGTTGTTCCATATCCCAAGCGGATGAACCTTGTTCATCTTTATAGGTTGGCAAGCCGAAAATTTCTACACCCAAAATACCAAGGGCATGTGCTTCTTTAGCCACTTTTACCGCTTCGTCAACGGATAAGTGATATTGTCCCGGTAACGATGTAATTTCTTCCTTAACGCCGGTGCCCGGTACAATAAACAACGGGTAAATCATATCTTCTACGTTGAGTGTTGTTTCACGAACCAAAGCTCGCATGGCCGGTGTTGTCCGCAAACGGCGCGGACGATAGGTTAAGTCTAACATTATTCATCGTCTCCTTTATTTATGTAGGTACTACCTTTTTATTGTAGTACGATTTTTTAAAACTAGCCAGTTATTTATTCACATCTGCTTTAATCATGTCTACCATGGCCGGAATGGTGAAAGTGTCACCGATTAAATCCGGTTGAATGCCATGTTCCACGCAAGTAGCGGCCGTAATTGGTCCGATGCAGGCAACACGGGCTTTTTTAATCAATTCGGCACCGTCTTTACCCAGCATGGACAACGTGTTGGTTACCGTTGAAGAACTGGTAAACGTAATATAATCGGCTTCGCCGTTAGCTAATGTGTCGCGCAATGCATCAGCTTGCGAATCGTCTAACACGGTTTCGTATAAACGAGCTACGGTCACGTCGGCACCGGCATCTTTAAGGCCTTCCGGAATGACTTTGCGAGCCACTTTCGGCTGAATCAATAACGCTTTGTCGCCTTTTTCAAGGATTGGTGCCAATGCTTTCACAACGGATTCGCCCTTGTAGTCACTAGGAATAATATCGGCTAAGAGGCCTTTGTCATGCAAGGCTTTCGCCGTAGCACTGCCGATGGCACAAATTTGAGCGGCGCCCAATACACGGCTGTCTTTGCCCAAAGTTTCCAAGGCTTTGAAGAAATAACGAACTCCTTCGGCTGAAGTGAAAACAACCGTTTTATACGCGCCCGCATTAAGAATTGCTGTTTTTTCAGCATCCCCAATCGGTAACGCTTGCGTTTTAATGGCCGCTGCTTCAATGACATTGGCGCCCAGTTCTTCAAGTTTTTCACTTAGAACGCTGGCTTTCGAACGAGCACGGGTAACGAGTACGGTTTTGCCAAAAAGCGGCTTATTATCAAACCAACGAAGTGAGTCGCGCAGGCTTACGACATTGCCTACCGTAATAATGGACGGTGGCTTAATGCCCGCTTTCTTCACATCGTCCGCCACATGTTCCAAGGTGGAAATCAGGGTCTGCTGAACCGGTTTGGTGCCCCAGCGAATAACGGCAACCGGTGTATCTTTAGGACGACCGTATTGCATGAGTTTTTGCGAGATCATCGGCAAATTGCCAACGCCCATAACGAAGCTGATGGTATCAACGGCGGTAGCTAACCCTTCCCAGTTGATGCCGGATTCGTTTTTAGTCGGATCCTCATGACCCGTCACGATGGCAAAAGAAGTTGCCATAGCGCGCTGCGTCACGGGGATACCGGCATAGGCCGGTGCGGAAATACCGGATGTTACGCCCGGTACGAATTCAAACGGCACACCTGCTTTGGCAAGTTCCAACGCTTCTTCACCGCCGCGACCGAAAATGAGCGGATCCCCACCCTTTAAGCGCGCCACGATTTTACCTTCTTTGCCGTATTTAACAAGCAATTCATTGATTTCGTATTGATGCAAGGTATGATGTTTGCACTGTTTACCTGCATAAATGAGCTCTGCATCGGGACGGGCCCAACGCAATAAATGTTCATCCGCTAAATAGTCATACACGATGACATCCGCTTTTTCAATGCATTCGCGACCTTTTACCGTGATTAATTTATAATCCCCGGGACCTGCCCCGATTAAGTACACCATACCCGTCATTGAATTACACCCTCCTGAATCAACTCTTCGATGATATGTTTGCCGCCTTCTTCGTATAAAGCTTTGGCTAAGTTACGGCCGATAATGTCAGCCGTTTTCTTAGGCCCCGTCAATTCCCCTTCATAACAGTTTTTACCGTCAAGGGAGGAAATGATGGCCTTCAACGTTAACTGGCCCTTGTGAATCGTACCGTGCACCCCCATTGGAACTTGGCAACCACCTTGCAATTGGCGCAAGAAGCTGCGTTCACCGCGGGTACACCACATGGTATCTTCGTCATTAAGTTTTGCCAGCATGTCGAGCATTTCCTTGTCGTCGCTGCGACATTCGATAGCCAACGCCCCTTGGCCTACAGCGGGAATCAATTCATCGGCAGTAAAAACTTGCGTAATTTGATCTGCCAGGCCTAAGCGTTTGAGACCGGCCTGCGCCAACACGATGGCATCAAAATTTTCTTCTTCCAATTTGCGAAGTCTGGTCTGCACATTGCCACGCAATACACTAATTTGTAAATCGGGACGATGATGTAAAAGCTGGGCCTGACGACGCAAGCTGCTGGTCCCCACTTTAGCGCCCTGAGGTAATTGATCGAGGGTCTTATATTTTGGTGAAACCAACGCATCACAAGGTGTTTCACGTTTTGTAATAGCGCCCAAGGTCAAGCCTTCCGGCAAATCCGTAGGCATATCTTTTAAGCTGTGAACAGCAATATCAATGGAGCCTTCGCGCATGGATGCTTCCAATTCTTCCGTGAAAAGGCCTTTACCGCCGATAGCGGCCAACGGTTTTTCTAAAATACGGTCACCCTTGGTGCTGTGGTGAACAAGTTCCACTTCACAACCGGGGAACAGACGTTTTAGCTCAGAGCCGACAAATTCAGCCTGCCATAAGGCCAAAGCACTGCTGCGCGTGCCTATACGAATTACATTTCTCATAAGGATTTACGCTCCTTTTCTAAGTCAAACATATCACGGAACAATTTCCAGTAATCATTTTCTTCGTCTTTACCGGCCACTTCGCCAAAGCGAATCATTGGATCACGCAACAATTTACGCACAATCATGCGTGACATATTGTCCATAATTTTACGAAGGCGGTCGTCCGCATCCGGCAATTTAGCCAACGCGCGGTGTAATTCGCGTTTGCGGGTACGCTCCGCTTTATCACTTAAAAGAACCATCATAGGGCGTACGGAAAGATAGCCCAATTTATCTTCAATTTCATCAATGGCTTCCGCAATAATCGGTTTCGCTTTTTCCGCTTCCAATTCGCGCTGATGTTTATTTTCTTCTACAACGCTTTCCAAAGAATCGATGTTGAATAAATACACATCTTCGATTTGTGATACATCTGGGTCAATATCACGCGGCACGGCAATATCAATCATAACGATTGGATTACCTTGACGATTAGCCGCAATTTTAGCCGCTTCTTCAGGACCGATTATATAATGCGGTGCGCCCGTAGAAGTAATTAAAATATCCGCCTCTTTAGCTTGATCGATGAAGCTGTCAAAGGAAATCGCCTGACCACCGAAACGTTTCGCCAAGGCTTCCGCTTTATGGTAAGTACGGTTAGATACGAAGATACTCTTAACGCCTTTAGACTGTAAATGAGTTGCTGTAAGCTCACTCATTTCACCGGCACCTAACACAAGTACTTTTGCTTCCGACATCGGTTTCGTGAGGCAGTCTTCTGCCAAGTTAACCGCCGCATAACTTACGGAAACCGGCGTATTGGCAATACCCGTAACAGTGCGCACTTTTTTGCCCACACTAATAGCACGTTGGAAAATAATGTTAAAAATAGGACCGGTCAAGCCACGACTGTAGGCCGTAATATAAGCCATCTTAAGTTGGCTCAAAATCTGACCTTCCCCCAGTACCAACGAATCAAGGCTGGATGCCACGTTAAATAAATGCGCCAACATATCGCGGCCTTCATACATGAAGAACCAATCGTTGTCAGCCTCCATGTCTTCGACGCCTTTTAAATGCTGTAATAACTGAAGCATGAACTGTTTCGGATTTTCCACATCTTCCAATACCGCATACAATTCCGTACGGTTACAAGTAGATAAGAGGACACATTCCGCTACTTGTTCATGCTCATACACATGATTAATAGCTTCGCTTATCTCTGTTTTATCAAAAGAAAATACTTCACGCACGTTTACCGGTGCGCTTCTATGATTTAAACCTAATACGATTAATTTCATCGCTCAATATATCCTCCACACATTTCCAATCACCCTCTATTATCTTAATCAACTCTTTTTGACCTAAATGTTTTTGCCAAAATTCTTCCCGTTCCGCCGGTGTCTTCAAAAGGTCGCGTACTGTTTTACGCATCTTTCTCAAAGCCGGCAACATCTCGGCTACGGCCTCATAGCGGTTAGCCAAATCTTGTTTAATTAATCGACTTAAACGAGGACTTACCCGTCCGGTAAAGATGGCAAACTCTAAATCTCCCACGGTTACCGTCGCCGGAAAGGTAAAATCGCAATCGCTGCGATCATCCGCCCTGTTCACCAAGGCCCCTAAGGCTCTGGCCTTCTTAGCACACATTGCATTGAGCTCACTGTCGCTCGTTGCCAACAACACAAAATCTGCCGCCAAATCAACAGATTCATCAAAAGCTCTTTTTTGCCAAACTAATTGATTCTGAGCGGCCCATTCGGCTATGTTAGCCGTTACTTCGGGACTTACTACGGTTACTTTGGCGCCTTCTTGAAGGAACAGACCGATTCTTCGCTCAGCTACGGCACCGCCGCCGATAACGAGACAACGTTGACCGGTCAGTCGTAAGGCCATTGTAATCATATTGCCTCACTTTCTCAAAACATCTTTTAGAACTTCATTTTATCTTTTTTATGAAATTCTTTCATATGTTCTTTATATCAAAATCGGCTTGATATAAATCAAGCCGATTAACACTCTATTTATTTATTATCTTCGCTTGTTTCCGTGGACGCTGCTTCTTCAGCCTGTTCCACAGCCGCCTGAGCCGCCAATACATCCTCGGCTACGCCGGCATTACTATGAATTGTTGAATTGTCTTCGGCCGCTGCCGCAATTACTTCATCGATATTAACTTTCTCAAGTTGTACTTTGCTGTCACCTAACACATAGCCATCCACCATTTGCATTTGCGAGTTCAAAAGGGATTCCATACGCGCTTTGAAAACAGCTACTTCATTGCGGATTACCGCATATTTTTCACAGCCTTCACGCAATTGACGTTCCGCTTCAGCTATGATTTGACGGCGTTGTTGTTCCGCTTCCTGAATGATGAGATCTGCTTCTTTACGAGCGGAGTTTTTAACATTTTCGCCCGTTTCCTGAGCCAATACCAAAGCATCATTCATAGTCGCTTCCATTTTTTCGTATTGAGCAATGCGTTTTTCGAGTTGCTCAATTTTATCAGTCATTTCACGATTATCGCGATATAAGGTTTCATAATCATGAACCAATTCGGCCATAAACGCGTTAACCGCTTCCTTGTCGTACCCACGAAAGCCTGTTTCAAACTCTTTATTGTGAATATCCATTGGTGTAATCATACAGCTTACCTCCTAATTTACATGAATCGTTTGAGATAGACACCGATGCGCCCCTTGCGAGAGGTGCCGGTAATTTCCTCAATTTTCATTCGTCCACGACCTCGAAGCGATATAATATCTCCTTCTTTGACTTCTTGTGCCGGTCCCTTGGCCGGTTGCCAGTTTACTTGCACAAGTCCCGCATTGATTGAACTAACCACTTTGGTGCGGGATACGCTGAATCCGGAAGAAGCTACCGCATCCAGCCGCAAAGAAGCAACCGTGGTTCGTATTTCTTTAATTTTTTCTTCTTTCGGTTGGATTTCGGCTATATCCATATCCTCCACCGAAACGGACACCATGGCGATTTTTGTAAAATTCTGTTTCACATAGTCCGCCATTGCAGCATCCACTATTAATTGAGCACCACCGGTTTGCATAATAATATCACCGAAATTGGTGCGCTCAATGCCAAGCCCCATGAGCGAGCCCAACACATCACGATGAGTAAGCAAACGGAAACGCGGATCCCATGACACTTTTAAGGCTTTAATGCCTAAATCTACGGTGCCTTGAAAATCGGCTTCTACGAATGCTACGCGAATGCGCTCGGCTCCTTCATAGCCACCGCCGAATTCTACCTTAAGTTGCGGTAAATTCGCTTTAATTGCGTCGGCAATCACAAGTCCTGCCGGCGACATAAACTCGGTCACCCGATATGGCTTGCCCGCCACCACTTGCTCGGCTAAGTCGAGCATGCGGCGAGCTTCTTCGCCACTACCGGATGCTTCAAAATATCGAATTAATTTTTCTTTATCTTTCACAAATCCTCCTAATGCTTGCCAAGTTCCAAAGAGCGTTCATAACATGCCACAACACCCTCTTGCAAGGCGGAGCGAAGGCCTTCTTTTTCCATTTTGGCAATGCCTGCAATCGTCGTACCGCCCGGAGACGTTACTTGATCGCGCAATACCGCCGGATGATTCCCCGTTTCGAGTGCCATTTTACCGGCACCGAACAAAGTATACGCAGCCGCTTTAATGGCCACTTTACGGGTCAATCCCAACCGCACGCCCGCATCAGCCAAAGCATCCATGATAACGAATGCATAGCCCGGGCCGGATCCGGAAATCGCCGTCAACCGTTCCAAATCGGCTTCGGAACAAACGACGGCTTCACCGATGGCCCCAAATAAGGCACTCAGTTCAGCCGTAACGGTTTCATTGCCTTTACTGCCTGCCGTAAGCGCCGTCAAGCCGGCTCCCACCGCCACAGGTGTATTCGGCATAGCACGATACCATACGGCCTGCGGAATCGCCGCTTCCAAAGTACTAAGGGTTACGCCTGCCGCCACGGACAAACAAGTTGTCCCGGCCGGCAAGATTTTGAATTGCGGCAATACTTCAGGCAATACTTGCGGTTTGACTGCCCAAATGACAGTTTTAACATCCTTTATATCAGGCAATTCAGTGCCTGCATTGACGTTTAATTCTTCACGCAATGCGTGGGCACTGGCTTCAGTTTTTACTAATACATATACAGCTTGGGGCTCAACCAAGCGATTAGCTAAGGCACCACGCAAAATGGCACCGCCCATCGCACCGGCTCCAATGAATAAAATTTGGCCTGCCATGCTGACCTCCTATTATAATTGAGGTTCTTTCCAGGTGAATTGATCCGACATGTCGTTATAGCTCTTGTCGTTATAATCAACTGTTACATTTACGGGTACACAAATAAAAATATCTTTACCGATTTTTTCCAATTTGCCGTCTAAAGCAAAGGTGGCGCCGCTCACAAAATCAACAATGCGCGCCGATTCATGAGGGTCGGTTTTTTCAAAATTAATTACTACGGGACGCATATCGCGAAGTTCGTTAGTAATACGTTCGGAATCTTCAAATACTGTTGGTTCGACAATGACTACTTTCATTGAATTAGGACGTTGGGCCACGGTGTTATATCCTCCTGTTTTTGCGGGACGAAATGCTGAACTTGTTGTGTTGGTCTGCGGTGCCGTCTGCGGAACCGGCTCATCATAATCAGGACCTGGATTTTCCGTGTATTCATCTTCATCATATACGTCATGGTCATTACCAAAAAACATTTGCTTAATACTATTCCAACTTAAACTCATTAATAAACCCTCCTACAACGCGCTATTTTAATCATATACTCGGTTACCAAAAATTGCGGTGCCAACGCGAATCATATTCGCGCCTTCTCCCAAAGCCACTTCAAAGTCATGGGTCATTCCCATGGACAAATATTCAATCTGTCCTTCCGGGAATTGGGATTTCATATCCTCATATAATGCATGGGCTACTCGAAAAATAGGACGAGCCTCTTCAGGATCTTCGAAAAAAGGTGCCATGCACATCAATCCTTTGACTCTTACATTCGGCAATGTCTTCGCATAATCGCGCACTTCCGGAAAGTCCTCTACTGTCAACCCGGACTTACTTGCTTCCCGAGCCACATTGACTTGCAGCAAAACATCTTGTATTTTGCCACATTTAGCGGCCACTTTATTTATCTCATCCAGTAGCTTACTGCTATCTACAGAGTGTATTAAGGAAAACAATGGAACAGCTTGTCGCACTTTGTTCATTTGCAAATGACCAATCAAGTGCCATTCCAGCTCCGGTCCATTGTAAGTCAACAACTTCTCCTTCGCTTCCTGTACCCGATTTTCTCCCACTGTGCGGACGCCTAATTGCGCCACCGTTTCCACTGCTGATACAGGATGATTTTTTGTCACAGCTATGAGCGTCACTCGGTCAGTGCGACCTGCTTTCGCCATGGCATCAGCCATCCGCTTTTGCACAGCTTCCAACGCGTCTTTTATCATAGCTTACCCCCTTATGCACCAGCATACGCTCGTTAGTGCATGTAAAAAATACTTTCATGCGATAATATTATATAATAAATAAGCTAAAATGCCAATGAAAATATGAGTAAATCAGTCATTTCTTCTGTTTTCTAAGCATTGCAAATAATGCCATCCGACCGGTTTTACCAAACTCACGACGATAGGAATAACAACCGGCCGCCGTCATGCTATCTGTAGAAGACACGGTAATCTGTTGTAAAGGTACGCCGATTTGGCGTAAATCCTGCACAATAAACTGCTGTAAATTAACATGCGGCGTCTGAATTCCCTTGTCTGCCCGATAGCGATAACCGACAATCTGATCCGGAATATAGGATGCTTTGCGAAAGGTTTCTGCCAGTTCTTCACTCACTTCAAAGGAATCATAATGAATGGACGGACCGAGGTAGACATGACAGTCTTGCGGCCGTGTACCGTAGGCATGCCCCATCGCTTCCATGGTCAAAATCGGCACATGACCAATCGTCCCGCGCCAACCGGCGTGAATCACCGCGACGGCATGGTGGTTCGGATCATACACCAAAACGGGCACACAGTCGGCTACCAAGAGGAGTAACGGTACTTCTTCCAAACGGGTAAAAATAGCGTCACTGTTCGGGATGGCTTTGTCCATCTGAAACGCACCGGCTCCGATGTCAGCCTCCGTCACTTCGGAAATCTCCGTGCCGTGTACCTGCTGCGCACAGGTCAAAAGTTCAGGCCCCACGCGCAAATGCTTGGCCAAACGGCGCCGATTTTCCCAAACAGCTTCAATATCATCGCCCACATGAAGCCCTAAATTAAACGAGTCAAAAGGCTTCTTAGATACACCGCCAAAACGTCTCGTTACGCCGTGCATCAGTGGAAAACCCGTCAATGAGGCAGCTGCTTCAAACTCAAAGGGACGTCCCGGAAAACCGCCACCTTCGCGAATTACGGTTCTATTCTGTCGTGCCATAATCACACCCCGTTTCATTACAAACCCCGCAGCGCCTACAGCCCGCTTGGCAAGGCGCTGTATATGTTTCCGTCAAACTTCGTTGCCACTCAGTCGCCAAGTAGCCTTCGGCCAATTGCATGTCCAGCATGTCCCAAGGGAGCGGCTCAGTTAATTCTCTGCCTCTATATAAAGCTTCATCCATATCATAATCAAATTCACGACAAGCGTTTTTGAAAGCTTTCGCGCCGCCATTTTCAGCGGCATAGGCAATAATCTCACCCAAGCGGCGATCACCGCGGGCCAACACACCTTGAATATAGGCTTCTTTCGGCGATTCCACGAGCACTTCAATGCGTCGGTTCTTGCTGAGCGCTTTCTTGATTGAATTCAGCTTCTTCGTAACTTCTTTTTGATTCGCCATGGGCATCCATTGAAACGGTGTAAACGGCTTCGGTATAAACGGATTAACACTCAAGGTCAAACGCCCTTTACACCCTGCATCCTGCATGTAGCCGAACACGTCATTGGCCATGGTAACAATGGCTTCAATATCTTCATCCGTCTCTGTAGGCAAGCCAACCATGATATAGAGCCGAATATGGGGAATGCCCGCCTTCGCCGCTAACGTCACAGCCTTACGCATATCCTCATTGGAAATACCTTTATTAATAACACGGCGCAACCTATCGCTGCCCGCTTCCGGTGCTATGGTAATCGTCTGCTGACCACTGGCGGCTAGTCCATCCACTACGGCTTGCGTCAACGAATCGGCCCTTAAGGAGGCGCAGGAATAGCGCAGCCCTTTCGAACGAATATAATTCACCAACTCATCGATATCAGGATAGTCGGAAATAGCGGCGCCCATGAGTCCCACTTTCTTGTTTAACTCAGCCGCCCTATCTACGCCGGCTTTTAATAAATCAAGTTTACGCAAACGCGGTGTGCGATAGCAATAACCGGCCATGCAGAAGCGACAATGTCGCCCGCAACCACGGGCTACTTCGACGATGTACATAGCACCGAATTCCGTATAATCCGTGGCGATTACGGTTTCACCCACTGATTCCAACTGACGCCAGTGACGCGTAATGCGAGGCATAGGATCTTTGTAACCGGCAAAATCACCGTTTTCATCATATTGCGGCTCATAAAACGCCGGCACATACACTCCTTGTAGTCGGCTTAGATTTTTTAAAATATCGGCGCGCGACTCATTATTTAAACGGCCCGTTTCGATAACGCTTAGCATTTTAGAAATGAGTTCTTCCCCTTCACCGATGAGGAACGCATCAATAAAATCCGATAAAGGCTCCGGATTAAACGTGGCGCAGGGACCGCCGGCAATGACGATTGGATCGCGTTCAATACGATGGATTCGCTTCACCGGCACACGGCCCAATCTCAAAAGCTTCGGAATATTAAAATAATCCATCTCAAAGGTAATATCGATACCGATAACATCGCATTCATTGAGCGGCCTTTGCGTCTCCACACTCATGAGGGGCAAACGATGTTTTTCATAGTCCCGCAGCTCCGACGGTGCAGGCATAAAATACCGTTCACCACAACTTCGTTCACGCAAATTTACTTCTTCATATATAATCTGCAACCCCAAATTACTCATCCCTACGAAATACGTATTTGGATAGACTAAACCGACTTTAAACGGCTTATGAGGATTGCTCTCTACACGGCTTACTTCATTGGCTCTAAGCGATTGTAAGCCATTTAGTATTTCATTTCTTGTCACGGCGCAACCTCCTCGAGCAAAACACATCTTAATTATTAATTATAGCACGAAACAAGCGAGTAGATAAAATAAAAGGAGCCCTCACGGTATTATCCGGAACGCTCCTTACTATGTTGTCTATGCGATTAATCTGTCAAAATATTTTGTCAGAATTATATTGTCAGTGATTCTTATATTTTTGTAATATCAATATAACTGATTTTTAGCGCTCTTAATAGGCCTGCAATTATTTTTCATCCAATGCTTTTTCAATAGCTTCTGTCATAGCCGAAGGTTCTACAGTCGGTTCGAAACGACCGATAACCTCGCCTTTGCGATTAATCAAGAACTTAGTGAAGTTCCATTTAACGGAAACGTCGCCCATAAACTCAGGGTGATTTTCATTCAAATAAGCATTTAACATTTCAGCTTTTTCACCGGTAAAACCTTTGAACACTTGCTGGGATGTCAAATAGGTAAACAACGGAATTTCACCTTTACCGCGAACCACAGATTTGCCCATAACAGGGAAGGTTACACCATAGTTCAATTTGCAAAAGCTCTGCACTTCTTCATTCGTGCCCGGCTCCTCTTCCGCAAATTCATTAGACGGAACGGCAATTACGCTAAATCCCTGAGCCTTATATGATTCATACAATGCTTGTAAACCTTCATACTGTGGCGTAAAACCACATTTGCTGGCCGTATTGGCAATCACCAACACCTGACCTTCAAATTCTTTTAAACTAACTTCTTTACCTGCTTTATCCAATACACTGTAATCATATACGCTCATGACGGCCTCCTGTTATATTAAATACTTTTTCTTTATATTCCATTTTAAAATATCTCGTTTATATTGCTTTCGATAATTAAATTGTATACAATTATTTAATTGTTGTCAACTAGATTTTATACAATTCAATTTAACCTAAAAAATATGTGATTGAAATCTTTTCCCATCGACTCCAATCACATATTAAATATTTAACCCTTACTGTTTTTAAGAAATCTAATTTTAATTCAAGGAATTAACCATGCCTTCTTCCGCTGTTTCCCCTTCCAGCGCGGCGTCGGTTTTAATGGCTTGGTGACTTACTAAAGTACAAACGCCGAAGGTAATGCTACACACAATCCACTCCAAATAGATTACATGCGGCACGATACGTACGGCCGGTACGAAATTCCAAGCGAGCAATGTTACTACAGCCGCCACCAAAGTGTAGAACGCGCCGATACGACTACAATATTTTGGTGCGAACAAGGTCATCAAGACGATAACCGCGAAGGCTGCCATGAGGCTTAAGCCCTGCATCAAGGTAGCGATGATACCGCTGATTGTCAAGGCGAAGATGAATGTCAAAAGGCCCATGACTACGATGGCTACTTTAGTAATGAAAGTATAACGTTCATCTGTTACATTCGGATTGATAAACCGCTTGTAAATATCCTGGGAGAATAATGTACCGGAACTTAAGAGTAAGTTACAAGCAGTGCTCACATCGGCGGACCACAAAGCGGCTAAGGTCAAACCGGCGAGCAAGGGATGCAAGGACACGATTAATTTTGGCAACGCCAAGGCCGGTGCTAAACCGGGATATAATTCAGCGGCAATCACGCCCAAGTAGGCACTGATGAAACCAATCGGTAACATGATAAGACCGCCGAGGATGAACCCTTTACGGGCAATACCTACTGTTTTAGCGCCTAAGGAAATTTGAATAATACTTTGCAAGGAAAGATTAACCGTAATCAAGGTAACGATCCAAGTTAAAATCGTCATGCCCCCAACGCCGTCCACTAAATCGAACATGTGCGGCATTGGTGCTTGCGCCTCAATGGCTGCCGTACCGCCCATCATGACTACAGCCATGTACGCGGCGGCGGAAATGCCGATATATTTAAGGGTAACATTCAACAAGTTGGAAATACTGGCCGACCACATGCCGCCCATCATGGTAACACCGATGAATACGATGGCACTCATAATCATACCCGTGGTTACGGTGAAAACATCCGGTAGTAACGCTGCCAAAATTGTGCCGCCTGCCACATATTGCAAGCTCATGACACAAAGCTGCACCAAAATCTGAATTACGATGCCGGCGATGCGGCTTTTCTTATCATAATAGCGTTCCAACATTTCCGGCACCGTCGTAATCTGCAAACGGCGATACCGTTTAGCTACCGTAAGTCCCATCACAATGGCACCAAGGCCCCAAGCGGCGGTGTACCAACCGGCGGAAATACCTTTTACATAGGCTTGTTCCGCTACACCGATGGTAGACGCCCCGCCTACCGCAAGACCTACGATAGAAACGGTAATGAGCGGTGTCGTCATGCGCCGACCGGCGAGCACATAATTTTCCGCCTTCCCCGTCGTGAGGCGGCGCGATGCCCAAGAAATCACGAAGAGTAATACCACATACAGCCCTACAATCACAGTTGAAATAGTCATTTAAATCGCTCCTCTCTCTGGTGATTGGGGCATATCACCGGCCCGTCCGCCTTTTTCTCAAAGCATCATATTGGCAAAATCGCCAACTATGAAATAAAAAATCGCCCCTAAAAAGGGACGATGACGAATCGCGGTACCACCCTCATTGACGATTTCGGAGTATAAAAAAAGAGGGTAGTACCCAAGGGACGGAATATCCGCGGTACCACCCTCATTATCTCGAATCGACCAACTCATAGTTCTTCTAACGACAACCACGCCGGCGCAGCCTACTTAATTCAGCCTTGCAGTTCGGAAAGGAACTTCACACTGTAATCACTGCCGTTTTACACCAACCAACGGCTCTCTGCGCATGCCTTACAGGGCTACTTTCTTTCGTCATAACTTTTACGTCGCTTCCTGCTTTCGAGCTCCGCAATTATCTTGCCGGCTCTACTAAGCATTCTGCTTTTTTAAATTGAAATCATTATACGAGAAAACATTTGTCCATGTCAAGAAAAATTTTGTTTTTTCTAAATTTTTTTGAAAAATTTCTTTTAAAAATTTCTCAGCAATGTTTCGCCTTATACGCGCGAGATTTAATATCATGACCAATATAATAACAAGAACCAAAAATGCCGCCCGGATAAACCGAGCGGCATCTTATTAGTTTGTATCAGTGTAGAAGTCTGAAATTAGCCTTCGATAATTTCAGTAACAACACCGGCGCCTACTGTGTGGCCACCTTCACGAATCGCAAAACGAAGACCTGCTTCGATAGCGATTGGAGTGATCAATTCAATAGTCATAGTGATGTTATCACCAGG
>NZ_SVCB01000031.1 GCF_015058545.1 Veillonella sp. | reverse complement strand
AATAAACTAAGAGATTACATAGACTATTACAATACTAAACGTATCAAACTTAAATTAAAAGGAATGAGTCCGGTAGAATACCGGACCCATTCCCAAAAAGTTGCTTAATTACTTCTGTCCAAGAAAATGGGTGCAGATCAAATAAGCATTTAGTTACAGTCACTTTTTTGTTATGGTGAATACGCTTTTAAATTAGTTCCTTATTATCTTCAAAAAACTGAATGAATTCCTGCATGGCCGGTGTCCGAACAGTCTGTTTATTTGTTGCCAGAACAATGGTGATAGGGAAGGTAATATCTGTGAGGAGACGAACCAGATTATCTTTAGGCGTTACAACTTTGTCGGTCATAAAGGCAGCGGCAGCCGAACTTCCGACTAATTGCTTGATAGTGTGGATTTGATTCGTGCGTAGGCGGATTCTAGGGTTCACGTTATAGAGCTGGAAATACTTGGTAATGATGGCCTGTATATAGGATGTTTCTTTGTAAAAAATCATAGGGATATTTTTATAATCATTTAAGGTAAGCATATGATTCGGGCGACTTTCGGCAAGTTGTACCAAGGGATCGTCCGGGCCAACATAAAGATGATATTCGGTTTTCAATAATGTTGTAAAGTCTAACAATTGGGCATCTGATTCATTTTCAATGAGGAATGTAATATCTAATTTTTGTTCTTTTAGCATTTGTTTTAAGCGAAGAACGCCGGATTCATAAACTTCAAACTCTATATGGGGATAGGCTTTTTGAAAATGGTTAAAGATGACCGGAAATATAAAGGGACTCATCATAGGGGCTACGCCTAAGCGAATAAATTGGCGACCTTTCTGTAACAGCTTGATGCGATCCTCTAAGTTAGCTGTGTGATTTAATAGAGCCGTTACTTCCATGTAAAATTGCTTGCCCGTTTCGGTTAATGTCAGTTGACGTTTGCTTCTATCGAAGAGGGAAAGTTGTAATTCGGCTTCTAAATTTTTTAAAGCCACGGAAAGGCTGGGTTGTGTAATTAATAGTTTTTTGGCCGCTTCGTGGACCGATTTAGAGTTAACGACGGTATAGAAGTAGTTCAGCTGTGTCAGGGTAATCGTATTCAATAAATCCAAAACAGAGCCCTCCTTTAATTGTATGTGCCAAGTAATTGTATTTTATAAATTATGATAGTTTAAAACTATCAAATGATTATTTATTAATATTTTACACTATATAACATCAACTGTATACTTTGAATTATAAGAAAGCAAGCATAAGCAGTGTGGCTAACATACAAGCCGTAGGAAATGTAAAACTTAGGTATTGATTATTAATGGACAAGGGTAAATGAGGAGGACATTATGCACGCTATTGAAAAGTTATTGGCAAAAAAAGCCGGCTTGGATTCGGTTAAGACCGGCCAAATTATTAATTGTGAAATTGACCTAGCCGGAATTAATGATTTGTATTTACAGACGGTTCGTTCCTTTTTTGAAATGGGCGCCACTAAAGTCAGTCATCCGGATCGAATCGCCATGTTTTTAGACCATTATGCACCGGCATCAACGATTACGCAGGCGGATAATCAACGCCAATTCAGAGAGTTTTGCGAAGAACAACATATTGAAAAACTAATGGATATCGACCAAGGCGTTTGCCATCAGGTTGTGGCTGATAAAGGTTGGTCGAGACCGGGGCGCATCATTGTTATCACCGACTCCCATACAACCACCCATGGTGCCTTTGGTGCTTTTGGTACCGGCGTAGGCGCTACCGATTTAGCGATTATTTTGGCGACCGGTCAATTGTGGTTCCGCGTACCTGAAATTATTAAGATTAATTTTGAAGGGACTTTACCGGAAGGCGTATATGCGAAAGACATTATCTTGCATGTTATCGGTCAATTGAAAGCAGACTTTGCCGTATATAAAGCGGTTGAATTTGCAGGGCCTGTCATTGATGCGTTGAGCGTGTCCGAACGCATGGCATTATGCAACATGACGACTGAAATGGGGGCCAAAACTTCCTACATCCAGCCGGATGCGGTAACTAAGGAATTTTTGGCAAGCAAAGGCTTAGTGGAAGGGCAAGACTATGAAGTTTACACAACGGATGCGGACTTCAAATATGCCGATGAAATCACTTTTAACGTGAGTGATCTCACACCTCAAGTAGCGGCACCATCCAGTGTAGATAATGTGTTTGATTTGAAAAAATATGAAGGCCAGACGATTAATCAGGCCTATTTGGGCTCTTGTACCGGTGGTCGTGTAGAAGATTTAAAAGTAGCAGCTGAAATTGTTAAAGGTAAACACATTCCACGTCTTGTTCGTTTTGTTATTGTACCGGCTTCCAAAGGCGTATTTTTAGAAGCTATGGCTAAAGGCTATGTACAGACCTTGGTAGAAGCGGGGGCTACGTTCGTAACACCGGGCTGTGCGGCATGTTTGGGCACGCATGAAGGTATGATTTCATCCGGGGAATATTGTATTACTACAACTAATCGTAACTTCCCGGGCCGCATGGGCTCCACAGAGGCTCATATTTTCTTGGCTTCGCCGGCAACCGTGGCGGCATCGGCTATTAACGGTAAGATTACCGATCCGACACCATACTTATAATGGGTAAGTAATGGTATACAGTGAAACGAGTAATAGTCAGTGAGGAGAATAGTTATGGACAAAATTATTAAGGGCGAAGTATTTACTTTTGGCAACAATATTGATACGGATCAGATTTATCCGGGGCGCTTTGTAGAACTTACCGATTTAAAAGATATCGTACCGCACACCATGCAGGGCGCTGACCCAACGTTTGCGAGTACATTTAAAGCCGGCGACATTGTTGTGGGCGGCACCAATTTCGGTTGCGGCTCTTCCCGTGAGCATGCGGCGATTT
>NZ_SVCB01000030.1 GCF_015058545.1 Veillonella sp. | reverse complement strand
CTTTTAGCTTAAATTTAAAACTATATTTTGACATGAAAAAACCGACCTCCTTAAAATTAGATTTTTAGGTCTAACTTTAAGGGGTCGGTTCATCATTTATACATTTTATACATCTTTTTTTAATTTAAGCATTATTTATTAATCTTGTCTTTTATTTGTTCTGTTTTATCTTTTAACACTTCAGTTCCTTTAATAGCTAATTCTTTAATGGCTTCGGTATTTGCACCACTGAAGGAGTCAATTCCAATCTCATTGTTAGGATCAAAATACGGAGCTTCTTTAAAACCTAACGCAGAAGCTACAAAAACCATTGGAATTTGTGCAATTTGACTATTATAGCCTTTAACAACAAAGTTATAGGTTTCACGTTTTTCAGTCAAAATCTGTTCATTTTGACTAATATTCTCTAAGAATTTAGAATAATGAGCACTAGACTTTAATTCAGGATATGTATTCGCTAACGCTTTAATTGAAGTAACTGCTTCTGATGTAGCACGAGCCATTTCAGTGTAGTTATCGGACACCTTAAGTTGAATTAATTTTTCATAACTACCATAACTGTTAACTAAATCTGCAAACTGATTAACAATCGCTACTTTACGTTCTACCACTACTTTAATATTAGACCTTGCTTCTTTAATTTCTTGGTTTAAACCCTGTAACCGATTGTATCTTGTAATAAAATAGTAAACAAGAAAAATCAGAAGAACCCAAAATAAAAAACTCATCATAGTAACACTCCTTATCCCTATATTACCAACAAATCCCTATACTCTTAATACTTGCATATATCCCACACAATGCTATATCAAAAGTAGATATTACTGTATAATTTAATTATAGCAAAAAAAGTACTGCAGATGAATGATACATTTATAAAATATAAACTTCTTTCATTTTAAATTCTAAGAGTAATTATTCCTGCTGTGACAACTCATATAGTTTAGCCACTCGTTTACGCAGCGGCGGATGGTCACTGACCAGTTGATTGATAAAACCTTCCGTATCGCCGTAGCGTGTCAGTTTTGCCAACGCCGACGCGAGTTCCTGCCCCAAGCCCAACTCATGGGCAAAACGATCGGCACGATATTCGGCTACACGCGAACCGAACGGCGCCAACAGCACATAGCCGAAATTGGCGATACTATGCAGGATTCGTACAATAAATCGTATGAATAGGATAAAGGCCATAAAGATAACTGCCAAGATATTGATAAACGGAATGTAACGAAGTATATTATATACCATCGTAATCATCCAAACGATTAATTCAAAAGCAATTATGATAGCGTTATACACATTGAGCATGGCCACCGACGTCATACCGTAAGTGGTATCGCGATGAATCAAATGGCTGAGCTCATGCGCCAGAATGCCCTTAAGTTCAGCCGAGTTCATTTCATTAATCAAGCCCATCAACACGACTACCCGGTCATGGCCTAAGGCAAAGGCATTAATCTGATTGCTGTGCTGTACATACAGCCGATAGCGCCCCGCATCAACGCCGGCCCGATTACACACATCTTGCCAGCAGGCATCTAAATAGGTTTTTAAATCACCTTCCGGTTTGCTGATAGCTTTAAATTTTAAAAACAATCCCTGTACCGGTGGCAATTGAAATAAGAGGATGGCGACTAAAAAGAAAAGTGCCACCCAAGTATAAGATATGGCAAAACTGTGTGTCGGTAAATTGTATTTTTGCAAAAAATCTAAAATATACGGCTGTTCCAATATGGTCGGTTCGCCAAAAAGCGCAAAGATATTATTGATAAAGTGCAAAATAACCGATCCTACCAAACCATAAATGAGGCCGGTAATTATAAGCAATAGAATTCCCATGCAATATCCCTTTCTATTCGCACTACCTCTGATGTATTGAACGTATTCCCGGTAAGTCCAATACCACACCTAAACTTACGATATGTTCTCTATTCTTATCTAGATTATACCCCAAGACAGGAGTAACGACCATGATTTATTTCACCAGCGATCTGCACCTAGGCTATCCAAAAGTTATTAAAAACAGAAATCGTCCGTTCGACACGGTTGAAGAAATGAATGAAACACTCATCGCCAATTACAACAGCCTTGTTTCTAAAAAAGATACGGTATATCTCTTAGGGGATTTAACGCAAAAACTAGAACCACAGGAGGCTAATTCCTTACTGAGTCGTCTGAATGGTAAAAAGACGCTCCTCATAGGCAATCATGATAAGTATAAGAAATATGATGCCAAAATTTTTAAAGAGATGTGTGATTATAAATATTTGACTGATAAAAAAATCCCTATCGCCTTGATGCACTATCCGATTTTAGCGTGGAATCGCTATCGTCACGGCAGCATGATGTTGCATGGTCACATCCACTCAACGGGCGAGTATAACGAACGAAATCGCGCGGAAGGCATTCGACGCTACGACGTGGGCGTCGACGCCAATCACTTCTTCCCCGTTTCATTGGATGAGATATGGGAATTTTTCGAGATTGAATAAAAAGGAGTTAACCTATGATTTTTGTTACAGGCGATCTTCATGGTGAAAAAGAACAAATACAAGAATATATCAAAGTACTAAGCGAATGTACCAAGGACGACATTTTGATTGTTGCCGGTGACTTTGGTATACCTTGGTACAGTCGGGCCTTAGACATGCACTATAAAGACGATAAATTATTAGACTTATTAAGAAATGCCCCCTTCACTACTTGCTTCGTTGACGGCAATCACGAAAATTTTGACTTATTATATACCTATCCTGTCATTGAAAAATGGGGTGGCCGCGTTCACGATTTAGATGGCATCTACCATCTCATGCGTGGCGAAATCTTTACTATGGAAAACCAGACTATCTTCACTTTCGGTGGCGCTGCCAGTGTGGATAAACAATACAGAACGCCGAGCATTTCATGGTGGGAGCAAGAAAACTCGACAACTGAAGAACAATCCTATGCTATTGAAAACTTGAAAAAGCACAACTTTAACGTAGATTACATCATCACCCATCAGGCACCCAAACAATTTATTCATATCATTCGTCATTTACTTTTTAATAAAGTCAACATTACCTGCCCGACACAGGAGTTCTTGACCGAGCTAAAGCCGAAACTTACTTTTAAGAAATGGTACTTCGGACATTACCACGATGATATAAATTCTCCGATTGATAGAGCCAGACTACTGTTTGATGATATTGTTATGTTGGGGGAATAAAAAAATACAAAGCAACGAAAAAAGCTGAGGCAAATTGTCTCAGCTTTTGTTGATATTTAAATATTAACTAATACACCGCTTCTTCCTGGTAAAACGCTATATTTAACAGGCTTAGCCCTACATCCAAAAACTCCCCATCCAGCAAATTGTTAAGATTAGTAACTTGCTGGCTGGTATTAAGCCCTGTTTTACACCAAACGGCAAAATGCTCACAATTATTCCCAAACAAATCGTAGTTTTCACTAATCGGAGCATATAAACGCTCATAAGCTCGTTCTACCGTTTTTTCAGCCGAATAAAACTGATATCGTCCTTCTTCAAAAGGCGTGGTGTCATCAATCATCGACAATAAATGCTCGGCCGTAATGGTATACAGTGCATCCGTACCTTTAAACTCTTCAATATCTGTCAGCTTAATTTCCGGTACATTTTCCCCCATGAACTTGTCAATTACATCGCCGGCAAAATGGATTACATTCAAATCACCTACATAGATACCAAAATGAGCATACAGTCCGCGCTCACAAAAAATGATATCGCCGGGCTCTATTGTTTTTGCCATAACTAAACTACTCCCTAAAATACTTTAACGTTTCAAAGTCTTCCCCATATTTCGTATGCTAAAAACACTTAATTTCACCTATATAATACGATGAAAGTTATCGGTAAGCAAGCCACTTTATAGTTCATTCAAAGAATATTCATATCTCAACGCAAAAACTTTCACACTTCAATACAAAAACGTACTCATATAGCAAAAAACTGAGGTAATCATCACACCTCAGTTTTTCTACGATTCTAAAGATTATTAGAAATCAGATATTATTCAACCTTCTCTATGGTCGCTGTGAAATCGCCTTTCAAGCCGGACAAAAGTTCCATCCCTGACTCTACACGCCCTAATTTAATTAGCCCTGGTGAATTTCCAAAGTCTTTATAAAAAATGCATAGATTGCCCCATGGTGCGAAGTAGCACAAATCACCTACATCAGGATCTGTTGCATCCGGTTCCCCCTTTGTCGGCAGCTTTTCAGGCGGATAAGCAATTTTCTCGGTACCGCTATAATCTGAAAAACTCAGCGTCATAGGCAGGGCCTCATAAAGGGCATTGGCCGTAGGAGTATCATAGAGAACGATAGAAATCACCTGACCATCGACGGTCATTTTTAATTTCCGATTCGTTACTTTTGGTGTGTCTTCTTGCGTTTTCACAACACTGGCTTCCCCTTTAACATTCGAATTCGAATTTTCTTTGGCTGTACTTGATTGCCCGGCACAGGCGGTGAGAACCATAATAATCAGTGCCATGGCCATGAATACAATTACTTTTCTCATAAACCCCCTCTTCTCTCAATGAAACCGTATCCAAAATAAAAATCAAACTATTTATTCCGAAGATTGATTTGTTATCAAACCCTTGTCATAATTGCTTTGGATAGTCGTTAATACTTCATATAGTTGCATATCTTTCGTCACTTCTTGCGGCTCTGAATTAATGTCTCTATCATCAACACCTTCAAGTGACACGATTATTTCATGCGAGGGAGCCGTCACGTACCAATCAATACTCGGAACAATAGTAGATATATAAAAAATGACTTTTACAGTTTCTTTTGCATAATCAACAAAGAAAACTCCATGAGAGTATGAATACATCGCCTGATCATCACTTTTTATAACTCCAGATTCTCCATCCGTATTCGGTTTTAGTAAAACTCTAAAAAAAGTATTATCACCATTTACCGTAGCAAATATTTGATTATTTGGATCTTTCGTTGGTAACTCAATAAAATTCTGCCTACCATAATCGGTAAAGATTGTTTTCAGTGCATTACTGACAAGAGGTCCCGGATTACTTTTATTATAGCCAAACACTGTAAAAATACTCAAAATAAACATCATCACAAACACAACACCGACTTTTAACCTCATAATACCCTCCCTAAATAAAGTAAAGCTAACACTCATCGCCAAGATAAAAATTATGACACTCTATCCCTTGCATTCACTTTTCATCTTATATTAAAGATATCTAAAAATATATGAGCTGTAAATACATATTTGAAGTATTTTTTACTTTTTTACCAATTCATACCGTATATCACGGCTTCCCCCAAGCTGAATAATCAGACCTCTATCTACCATAGTTCTTAAAATCCTTCCCGCAGTAGACTGACTGATGCCCAATAATGTTTGAACTTCCTTACGTGTAATCATGGTATTTTCTATTAAAAATTTTATAACTTTTCCTTCATTAGAACCTGCATATGGAACAATAGTTTCTTCAACCTTCTTAGGTGTTTCTGCAAATTCATCTATATAATTTACATTAGGTAAGATAATTTTAAACGCATTATTTGTAACCTTCAGTTGAGGTTTTAACGATAAATTTTCATAGGCCCTCATAATTTTTTGCATGCCTGTACCATATACTTCTATAAGTTCTAAACGATAGAAAACATTAGCTAGATTTGGATTACGGCACATAGACACCCCCATCATCAAGTCTTCCATTTCTAATCCTGGCAATAATCCTCCAATAGAAACAAATTCAATTCGGTCAACATAAATACTAATCAATGTACTTGCTCTAAAGGAATAATCACGGTGTACTAACGAATTCAACAAGGCTTCTCTAACAGCGACTTCCGGATAATCGCGAGTGTCAATGCGTAATAATCCCTCGAAAGTCGAACGAGTCTGATTACGCCTATTAATGTAATCGTAAACTTCATTCATCTGTTGCATAAGGGAACCGGAAAACTCTCCACGATCTTTAAATATACTTTGATCCTTGCCCTGAAATAGAGCAACTTTAATGGTGCAAGGACACTGTTCAGATAAAAGTAAACCCAAATTAGTATACAAACCATCAGTAGAAACAAGTTTCAAAGTTTGCATTTGTGGCTGACCGAAGGCAACATTTCTCTTATTAAATTCCTTTTTTGTTTCTTCAAATGTTAAGGCTTGATTGATAGAGCGCATATCTTCAAAGCTATCACCATCGGTTTCTTTAATCATCTGCCGAATCGCTGTATCTGTCGCCGGAACTGCAGAATAACCTTGCCGCACATAAACACCTTCAGGTCTCAAGCCTTTTTTTGCCAGATAATAAGGTCTATTTGTACCGCGCTGAACATTGACAGCGACAATATCTTTACCATCACGTCTTATCGTTTCATAATGAACAAACATAGTAATATCCGGCTTTACTGCATCACGTATCATATTAGAAATCTGTAATGCACATTCATCAGAGTTTTCTACACCTAATACTGTACCATCATCAGAGACGCCAACATATATAGTCCCACCTTCTCCATTGGCAAAAGCAATAATTTCCTTCTTTATGTCATCCTGTATGATTGCTTTCAACTCTACAGTTTCAGTTTCTTGAAAACGCATTCTAATCACTCCTTAAAATTCCCCCAGATATATTCTAATTACTCTTTATTTTTTCTATCCATATTCTATTCATATACTAACCAAACTCTAACCATTTCTAACTATATTCTAATCATTCTAACCAACAATGTCAATCAATAGATGGTTAGAAACAAAAAAAGGTAGAAAATGACGTTCATTTTCTACCTTTTTCTTAAAACTGACATAATATTTGACATAAAATTAGTAACTTCTATTGTTACAACCATCTATAAAGTCAGTAAGTATCTATGGTGCGCCTAGCAGGATTCGAACCTGCGCACTCGGTTCCGGAGACCGACGCTCTATCCCCTGAGCTATAGGCGCATAATAGGATAACCTGATATTTTCACAATCACGAATCATAAATAATACTTAATCATGAATCATAATTGCAAACTCCCTTCAAGGTTACCCAATTATTATATCAGTGCTGATTATACACTGTCAAATACAGGCTAAATCACAACCTACCTATAATCTAGTTATAACTTAGCCGTACCGTATACACTGTTCAAGCAAAACACAACCTCAACTTAGTCATGTTTAAGCTGTTTATTACCAATGCCCGTTTTGCGAAGAATGGCGAAGCAAAGGCTTAAAATAACAGCTACAACAGTAGCAAGGCCCATGCCCTGAAGCACAACCGGACCAAGGGTTACCTGCGCGCCGCTGAGGCCGGTAATCATAACGATGGACGTTAAAATCAAGTTGTCAGGACGCGTGTAGTCAACTTTACGTTCAACGAGCATACGCAAACCGGATGCTGCGATGATACCGAACAACAAGATACTTACGCCACCCATTACCGGTACCGGAATGGCATGGATCAATGCTGCAATTTTACCGATAAAGGAGAAGATGATTGCCAAAACGGCCGCCCCGCCGATAACGTACACGCTGAAAACGCGCGTGATGGCCAAAACGCCGATGTTTTCACCATAGGTTGTATTTGGTGTCGCACCGAAGAAGCCGGACAGGATGTTGGCAACACCGTCACCGAACAAAGAGCGTTCAAGTCCCGGATCCTTCATGAGGTCGCGACCTACGATGTTACTGGTTACCACCAAGTGGCCAACGTGTTCTGCAAATACTACGAACAAAGCCGGCATAATCATCAAAATAGCGTTAATGTTGAAAACCGGTGTGGTCATATGAGGCAAGGAGAACCAAGCCGCTTCGGATACTTTTGAAAAATCGACTACACCCATGATGGCCGCCAACACATAGCCGGACACAACGCCGATTAATACCGGAATTACGGCAAAGAAACCACGGAAAATAACGGTGCCCAAGATAGTTACAATCAAGGAGAACATGGAAATCGTCACAACTTGGGTGTGCGTCATGCCCAAAGTTTGCCAGCTGTCACCAACGATGCCGGCCATGCCCATGGCAACCGGGCCGAGTTCCAAGCCGATAACGGCGATTATAGCACCCATGGCTGCCGGTGGGAATAACAAGTCAATCCAGCCGATACCGACTGCACGAACGATGAAGGACAATACGATGAAGGCCAAACCGAAGGCGATGAAACCGCCCTGCGCCGCTTCGTAGGACATGCCGGCGGCCATAACGGATAATACCGGTGCGATAAAGGCGAAACTGGAACCCAAGTAAGAAGGAATTTTCCCTTTACAAATAAATAAGTACAAAATGGTGCCAATCCCATTCATAAATAACGCCGTTGCCGGATCCGCTTTTAACAAATACGGTACCAACACGGTAGCCCCGAACATAGCGAATAAATGCTGGAAACTCAACGGCAACATGGCCGCGTTTGACGGCCGTTCAGATACGTCAATAAAGTCTTTCATGCCTCTAAATCCTTTCTGAAATCCTTTTTTTAAACAAAAACACTACAAAATGAAAACTCTATAACACGAAAATACCATAGCAATATAGCAATATAGCAATATAGCATTGCAATTTTAAAACACTACAGCACTATAATTCTATAACACTACGATACTAAAAAGCCATAAATAACACACGGCTCTACTTAGTATCCCCGGTGGATGGTCTGAAACGACTGCGCGTCTCTTCTCGAAGGGATGGTGCCACACCTTGCGCACCAATCTGGCGATTAGCGAGCTCATTGCTCCGTGAAATGCTGAGCAAAATGGACACGGCAAAAATGTTCATCAACAATGATGAACCGCCGTAGGAAACGAATGGCAACGGTACACCGGTAACCGGCAAAATGCCGCAAACCATTAGCATGTTGAAAAAGGCCTGACCACCAATGAGGCAAGTAATGCCGATGGCTAATAGTTTTCCGAATAAATCCCGGGCGTCGGCCGCTACGCGCAAACCGTAAACGACAAACAGGAATATGACAATCGCTAAAAACAGCGCGCCCAATATGCCTGTTTCTTGCGCCCAAACGGCAAAGGCAAAGTCGGTATGAGCTTCCGGTAAGTAGAAGTACTTAGCCGTCCCCTCACCAAGGCCTTGGCCAAAAATCCCACCGGATCCGATGGCCACAAGACTTTGTACGCTTTGGAAGCTCTTCGTCAATGAATGGCCCCAAGGGTCCCACCATGCTAAAATACGGTCACGCCGATAGTCCGAAACCCAAATCAAAACAATAAAGCCGATTATTCCCATGAACCCGAGGTATTTTAGTTGAGTCAACGATGTACGACTCATTTTACCGATTATCATCAGCAGTAAAGGGAATGCCAAAATTAACATGGCCGTCCCTGTATCCGGCTCTACCAAGGTGAGCGCCGCAAAGGCCATAGGTGCCCAAAGTGCTTTGGTTGGCCGATAGGTAAAGGGCGGCGTAAATCGTCGGCCGTATAAATCGTGTTTTTCCAAAAGTTCTACATGAGGATAACGCTTACGCCAATCTTCAATGTATTTACAAGTCCAAATAATGCCGCCTAATTTTGCAAATTCCGACGGCTGTATGGATACGCCAAAAGGCAAGGAAATCCAGCGATACGCCCCGTTAACCTGCACGCCCGCAAATACGGCAACCAATAAAACGATAAGGAACAACGAAATTATATTTAAAAACTTTTCCGCTTTCAGCCTTCGATAATCCAGCCGATACACCGCTCGCCCCAAAAACAGACCAAGGGTTAAATATATTAGGTGCTTCACAATATTACTGGAAAAGAATGAATCTTGACGCACTAAATCCACCGAGGTGGCACTATAAATATTGAGGCTCCCAATAATAATCCAAATGGCAACCATTACCATAATAGCCTGTGCATCATTGCGGAACAGCGTTTTCAAACTGAACGAAGGTAATTTTTTAACCTTTTGCGCCATAATTACGCCTCCTCAGGTTTAATTGCTTCCAGGCGGAAAATCGGCTGTCCTTTTTTGCTAAATTTTTCTTCGTATTCAGTCATTACATTCGGCGTATCCGTGCTGTGTAAATCGTAAGTTACATTTTTTAACGTCCAGCCGTATTCTTTAAATTCTTCCAAGGAGAACAAAAAGAGTCCTTCATTATCTGTTTTGAAATGAATTTCGCCCTGTGGTTTTAACAAACGAGCATATCTGTCTAAAAACGTGCGATAGGTTAAACGACGTTTCGCATGACGTGCTTTTGGCCATGGATCGCAGAAGTTGATGTAAAAACGATCGATTTCGCCCGGTTCTACCACGTCTTCGATACCGGCAATATCAAATAAAGATACTTTGGCATTTGGCAAATTTCGTTCAAAAATCTTCTGAGCCGCGTAGTATAAAACGCCGAGCTGCACTTCAAAACCTACAAAATTGGCTTCCGAATGAGTTTCTGCCATGCCCGCAATGAAGCGGCCCTTACCGGTGCCCAGTTCAAAGTACAAAGGTTTGGTCGGGTCTTCAAACATCTCTCGCCACTTGCCTTTGTGTTCCTCGTGGTTTTCTAAAATCACGTGGGAATCATATTCATGAATAGCCTCGTCAATCCAAGGTTTTCTACGTAATCGCATATTGTCTCCTTCACAACTTATGTTAAAAATCTCTATCTAATTAATTATATAGTATTGCTTTAAAATACTCAACGGAACAAGGGAAAAACATGATTCCCTTAATCGACTAAATTATTTTAGAGTTGTGTGATACAATTAAATTTAAATCACCGACAGCAGAAAATCGCATTTGCTGCCTTAATATGAAGAGTGCCATGTCTAATCATGGATTGCGTCCTTCCGGTGATTTCTTTTTTGAAAAAACTAAAAAACAATGAGGCTGTATCAAAATGTAGATTTACCCACATTTTAGATACAGCCTCATTTGTTTGAGAAGAATAGTTATTACTGCAGATTTTAAAGTCAACCAGTGTCCCCTGCAGCCAATGACTGCCACTGTTAACTAAATCTACATTTGCAGGAACCACTTACTTTGGCTCCTCCGATTCACCTCCCGCCTTAACACTAACCATAGAGTAAATGCTATATACACCCTTACATTAAAGGTACTGCCAACTACTTTGCTTTGCCTATTACCAAAAGCTTAACTACTTGTACACTTAACATCTTTTAAGCACTTGTTCGCTTAACATCTTTTAACTACTTACACATTCCCAAGTTTTTAAAAACTAACTTCTTTAAACTATCGGGCAGCCATTAAGGACTGAACCAATTCTTCCAGTTTTTGAATACGTTCGTTTTGGCTTTCGTTCTGCGCTTTCAAATCGTCGATTTCACTGGTCTGTTTTTCAACATACTCAATCAAACGACCTTTGCTCATGCCCGCATATGGATTGGAGTTACCGAACTTCATGCTGACGCCAACGTTCATCATGTTTTCCCCATTGCCCATAGAGCCGCCGATACTGAACAATGTATTTTCATTCGGACGATAGAAGGCACCCAAAGCTACGGCATTAGAACCGTGGTAAGTACCCATACCGGCCGTGAAGTTCCATTTGTTGTCAGGATCGTAATCCAGTGGATGTAAGGCTGCCAAGGCGGCTGCACCGGCACCGGATTTATTGACTTTCGAGTCCAATTTGGAAATTTGACGAGCATTGTTCTGAACGGCTGTAGCTACGCCACCGATTGCGGTTGCCATTTCTTGACGAACTGTGTAAACCTGACCGGTTGTAGCAGCGCTCGTGCCATCTGCCGAAAGTTCAACAGCTTTCACGTTCTTAATTTCCTTATCATTAGCATTGATACCATCTTTGGAAATGTACGTCATGTTATTAACGGCAATGCTGTTGCCTACCTTCAAATCATCGTTCAAGGATAAGTTGTATTCGTTCTTGCCTTCCACTTTAACAGCGTTGATATTATCGTCACCATTAATCGTAGTAGCTCCGGCCGTACCGGCAATACTCTTAGCAAAGTCCTTCAACTGACCTTCCGTAGCGGCGCGGTCATCAACAGCCTTATTAGCATCCCAAGTTGTATTGGTTAAGCCGGTAATTGTACGATTTGCCGTTTCACCTTCGCTTGGAGTTGTGCCGTCAATTGTAATACCACCTACCGTAATTTTTTCTTCAAGACTAACTTTTACGCCTTTTGTTGCATCATTAGTATCAACTTTTTCAACCTTAACACCGGTTTCCGGATCGCCGACTACATTGGCTACGCCTGCTTTACCCTCGATTGTTTCAATCTTAGTGTTAATATTTGTGATATCCTTGTTGATATTGGTGATGTCATTGTTAATCTTAGTAATGTCTTTCTTAACATTGGTTACATCGCCTTCAACCTTAGTTACACGTTTGTCCAAATTGGTGATATTGGTTGTATTATCCTCAACATTCTTAACAAATGTTGGGTCTAAACCAACCGTGATATCATTACCACTCTGGGCAATCTGAACTTTAGAACCGTTAACGAAGTTAATCACAGAGCCTTTCTTAATGAAGCGTTCGCCGGCACCATTTACCGTTAACTTCCAAGCACCTGCTTCACCAAGAAGTGTGTCGGTAATACCCAATTTAGTCTTCCAACTATTTACATTATCCTCTGACAAGTTAGCGGCGTCAATTCTTGCGGAAGAGTCGGCAACTGCTTTCAGTTGTTTTTCAGTAGCTGCACGGTTTTCAACAATGCCATTTGCGTCCGGATTCCAATCGGTATTAGCTAAGCCCGTAATGAATAAACCGTCTTCTTTCTTACCATCCTTAGTTGTTGGTACTGCTTTCTGATTAGCTATGTAGATACCACCGGTAAGAGTGTCGTCTTCAGCAGTCGTTCCACCAATGCGAATACTACCGTCATTCAAGTTAAGGTTCTTCGCTAATTTAACGGTTAAGCCACCTTTTTCTTCAGCAACAACACCAATGTTGTTGTCCGTAAGTAGACTTGCATTGCTGATACCACCTTTAACTTCTAAGGTTTCATTGAGTTTCTTAGCGATAGTTACATTTTCTGTATCACCGGCAAATTTCAAGCCGTCTTCCAGCGTAGCTACGGTATGTTCTTCGCCCTTTTCATCTTCATAAACGATACGGGTAATACCGTCTTTACCATGCTTACCGTCAACACCGTCAACGCCGTTCTTCACGGAGATTTCGCCGTAAGCATTCTTGCCCGGTTGTCCATCTTCACCGGCAGGGCCTTGTGGACCAACTAAACCGATGCTACCAGGTGTACCGTCTTTGCCGTCCTTACCAGGTTGACCGATGACAACTTCATTCTTCAATTTGAGGTCATAAACTTTCTGACCGTTAACATCCTTCACAGCCATAGTGAGGTTGTTTTCACCAATGTATTCGCCTAATTTACCATCAGCACCGGCTTTAGCAGATTTACCGTCAAGAGTAAGTTCAGTATGAGCACCGCCAACTGCTTCAGATACTTTGGAAATAGCTGCATTCAACTGATCTTCAGTTGCAGCTCGACCACTCACGATACCGTTAGTCGCAGGATCCCATTTAGTATTTGATAAGCCTGTAATAAAGGAACCATCATCAGTTACGCCGTCTTTAGTTGTTACTACACCTTGTTGCTTAGCGATATAAATACCACCGGTAACAGTGCCGTCTTCAGCAGTCGTTCCACCAATGCGTACACTACCATCAGCCAAGTTAAGGTTCTTAGCTAATTTAACGGTTAAGCCGCCTTTGTCTTGAGCAACGACACCAATGTTATTGTCTGTCAACAAGCTTTCATCGCTGATACCACCTTTAACTTCTAGTGTTTCATTGAGTTTCTTAGCGATAGTTACATTTTCTGTATCACCGGCAAATTTCAAGCCGTCTTCCAGCGTAGCTACGGTATGTTCTTCACCGTTTTCATCTTCATAAACGATACGGGTAATGCCGTCTTTACCGTGCTTGCCGTCGACACCATCGACACCGTTCTTAACGGAGATTTCGCCATATGCATTTTTGCCTGGCTGCCCATCTTCACCGGCAGGGCCTTGAGGACCAACTAAACCGATGCTACCAGGTGTACCGTCTTTGCCGTCCTTACCAGGTTGACCTATGACAACTTCGTTCTTCAATTTAAGGTCGTAAACCTTCTGACCGTTAACGTCTTTAACAGCCATGGTGAGATTGTTTTCACCAATGTAATCGCCTAAGGCGCCATCAGCACCGGCTTTAGCAGATTTACCGTCAAGAGTAAGTTCAGTATGAGCACCGCCAACGTCTGAGGATACTTTAGAAATGGCTGCGTCGAGTTGGTCAACATTGACCGCATCCATGCCGTTAATACCGGCTGCTACATTAACGATCCGCTGATTGCCATTGTCGAGACCGGTCGAGCTTAACTTCACCGCTCCCACAACCGGACTTTCGACAGCCGTTAAAGCTGCACCATCCTTGGTGTAAGTCTGCGAGTCTGCATCATAAACCGCATCGGTTAAATCAGTGTACCAGTTACCATCTTCACCTTTTACAAGAGCATTACCATCTTTATCTTTCGCCGTTTCGGCAAAGGCTACACTACCATCAGATAAGCTAAGGTTCTTAGCTAATTTAACGGTTAAGCCACCTTTATCTTCAGCAACAACACCAATGTTATTGTCCGTGAGTAAACTTGTATCGCTGATGCCGCCTTTAACATCTAATGTTTCGTTAAGTTTCTTAGCGATAGTTACATTTTCTGTATCACCGGCAAACTTTAAACCGTCTTCCAACGTAGCTACCGTATGTTCTTCGCCCTTCTCATCTTCATAAACGATACGAGTGATACCGTCTTTACCATGCTTGCCATCGACACCATCGACACCGTTCTTCACGGAGATTTCGCCATAAGCATTTTTGCCCGGTTGTCCGTCTTCACCGGCAGGGCCTTGTGGACCTACTAAGCCGATGCTACCAGGGGTACCATCTTTACCATCCTTACCTGGTTGACCGATGACAACTTCATTCTTCAATTTGAGGTCGTAAACCTTCTGACCGTTGACATCTTTAACAGCCATAGTGAGATTGTTATCGCCAATGTATTCGCCTAATGCGCCATCAGCACCGGCTTTGGCAGATTTACCGTCGAGAGTAAGTTCGGTATGAGCGCCGCCAACGTCTGAGGATACCTTAGAAATAGCTGCGTCGAGTTGGTCAACATTGACTGCGTCAGTACCATTAATACCAGTTGCTACGTTAACAATACGTTGATTGCCATTGTCTAAACCGGTAGAACTTAACTTCACCACTCCTACAATCGGACTTTCGACAGCCGTTAAAGCTGCACCATCCTTGGTGTAAGTCTGCGAATCTGCATCATAAACCGCGTCGGTTAAATCGGTGTACCAGTTACCATCTTCACCTTTTACAAGAGCATTACCATCTTTACCTTTTGCAGTTTCGGCAAAGGCTACACTACCATCAGATAAGCTAAGATCCTTAGCCAATTTAACAGTTAACCCGCCGTCAGCTTTCGCTACCACACCGATGTTGTTATCTGTTAACAAGCTTGTATCACTAATGCCACCTTTAACTTCTAATGTTTCGTTAAGTTTCTTAGCGATAGTTACATTTTCTGTATCACCGGCAAATTTCAAGCCGTCATCTAGAGTAGCGACAACTCGTTCTTCACCCTTTTCATCTTCATAAACGATACGAGTGATACCATCTTTACCATGCTTGCCATCGACACCGTCAACGCCGTTCTTCACAGAAATTTCGCCATACGCGTTTTTACCCGGTTGACCATCTTCACCGGCAGGACCTTGTGGGCCAACTAAGCCGATGCTACCAGGTGTACCGTCTTTACCGTCCTTACCAGGTTGACCGATAACAACTTCATTCTTCAATTTGAGGTCATAAACTTTCTGGCCGTTAACATCTTTAACAGCCATGGTGAGGTTGTTTTCACCAATGTATTCGCCTAATTTACCATCAGCACCGGCTTTGGCAGATTTACCGTCGAGAGTGAGCTCGGTATGGGCTTTAGCAATTTTTTCTACAGTCTTAAGTTGAGCCAAATTAACTGCATCAGAATCTTCTGTACCGGCTACTACGTTAATAATCTGACGAGTTGCACCTGAACCACCGATGGAAACAGCGCCATAACTAGATTTATACGCTGCAATAATCCCAGTACGTTTTTCAAAACTTTTCTCCATAGCGTTTGCGGCATCTACATAAGCCTGTATTGCATTTGGATCTCTTGGATTCTGCTGATATGCGGCTAATTTTTCCTGGAAGATTTGTACTTTTTCAACATAATCTTGATGTGCCTGTTCAAACTCAGCAGTTTTACCTAGATAAGCTGCTACTGATGCGTCATCCGTAAAGGTTACACCATCAGGTAGCCATACACTTCACCGCTTCGATTAGCCACTGCACCTAAGCCCAAGGCAACCCCTGATTTTTCTGTTACAAACGTTCCATAACCTAAGGCTGTACCACCTTGATTAGTAACGGAACTATTAATACCTACAGCCATACCATAAGTTGCATTATTAACATTTGCCATAGAACCAATAGCAATACCGGAATCAGAGTTTATTACTTTAGCAAATGTGCCTAAGGAAGTCCCATAAGGAGAACCACTAACATTAGCCGATTGCCCTACAGCAGTCCCCTGGAGTGAATTAGTAACGTTAGCCCTTGTACCGAGTGCAGTTCCAAATAACGAATTATCTACTAAAGCACCGTAACCAATTGCAGTTCCTTGTTCCGAACCGTTTACCTTAGAAGTGGCACCATAGGCACTTCCAAAATTAGAATTACTAATTTCAGATTGGGAACCAATAGCAACAGCACTCTCAACCGTTACTTTTGCTTTAGGACCAATAGCAATCGAGTTATCTCCCGTAGCCCCATCATTAAGTTTATTTTCTGTTTCGGAAGATTTAATCGATACGTATTCAATCTTATTAGAATCTACTTTTGTAGTAAGATCATTCAACTGCGACATATTTACGGCATCTGTAGCTTGAACCCCGGCTGCCACGTTAGTAATTCGTTGATTACCATTGTCTAGGCCGGTTGAACTCAACTTCACCGCTCCTACAATCGGACTTTCGACAGCTGTTAAAGCTGTACCATCCTTGGTGTAAGTCT
>NZ_SVCB01000029.1 GCF_015058545.1 Veillonella sp. | reverse complement strand
GTGTGCATGCCTTCAAACATGACTTCATTGAGTGCTTCCACAATATATTCGATACCCTGATCAACACCTTGTTTGACATGGCTGCCGGGATGGAAATTATATAATTGATTCGGCAAAAATTCCAAACGCTCTAAATCTTCGCGCATCATGTTTTTAGCAAACTGACGCAGGGACGGACCCGCAGCACAAGCATTTAACGTATACGGTGCATGACCTAAAATTTTACCAAAGTTATGCTCCGCCATAAAAGCTTCCAACGCTTTCATATCCGCTTCGTCAAACGTACGGGCCTTGCCGCCGCGCGGATTACGTGTAAAGTACTGAAATGTATTGGCCCCAAGGCTTAAAGCCTCTTTGCCCATATGTAAATAGCCTTTGCTGATCGATAAATGACATCCGATAGTTAACATACTACTCTCCTTCGATACAATTAATACAATATATTTTAAAATTTTATAGCAAATTTATTTCATGTTACTTTTTAATTATAACAAAAAAAGAGCCTTGCGGCTCTTTTTGTTTAATGGGTTCCTTTACGCAAACAGTCAGGGCAAATACCTTCAAACGTAATTTGCTGGCCGGTCACTTTGTAGTGACTCAATGCTTCGACTTCAGCTAAGGTATCTTCCATATTCATATCGTGTAAATCATCAACGCGATTACATACGCTGCAACGCATATGAGGGTGGTTATGAGTATCCCAGTCATAGCGGCTGGAATCATCACCAATATCAAGAACTTTTACAAGACCGATTTTTTCAAAAATTTCCATCGTCTTATATACGGTTGCTAAACTCATGGTAGGATGATCTTGGCGTAAACTCTGATAAATCATTTCCGCCGTTGGATGCTCATTTTGACCATAAAGCACTTGGTAAATCGCAATACGTTGAGGGGTTACTTTGTAACCTTCGGAACGCAGTTTTTGTGCAATATCCATAGCAATCAATCCTCTCTCCACTCGGATTTAAAAGTGTTTCGTGCAACTCTGCACGTTGCCTGTAGCTAAGTTGCTTTAACCAGAATATCAATTCTAACCAATAACAATTATTGGTTAAGTAATTATAGCAAATTTAGTATACTTTGGCAAGATAACCGCTCATCAAATCTAATTATATATGGTAGGATTAGTCTTTGAAGTACGGTTTAAAGGCACCGCTCTTATGTGCTTCCTGGCCACCGCGGCGACCTTGACCTTCCGGATTGCGGCGTTTGGAACGATTTACGCCGGCACGACGGGAATCATCACGACCACTGCGGTCACGGAAACTGCGTTCACCGCTGCGGCGATCACCGCGACGATCGGAACTGCGAGAGCTGCGCTGACCGTCACGACGACGGCCGTCTTTACCGAAGGAGCGTTTTTTACGAACACGTAAAGGTGCTTCTTCCGTAATGTTTACCGGTGTCGTATCCGGTTCTTTAGTCAATAATTTAATAGCGGCCGCTACCAACGTTACGGAATCCAAATCATTCAATAATTCTTCCGCACTGGCACGGTATTCTTTGAGGTTTTCCGTATCATCAGCCATATTGATTAAGCTCTGAACGGCTAATTTCTGCTGACCTTCCAATACTTCGCCTAAAGACGGTGCTTTACGACGAGCAATCTTACGTTTAGTCAAACGTTCGATAGCGTGTAAATGTTCCATTTCACGAGGAATAACGAAGGTATTCGCCATCCCTGCTTTACCGGCACGACCGGTACGGCCTACACGGTGAACATAACTTTCAGGGTCTTGCGGTAAATCATAGTTATATACATGAGTTACACCGCTGATATCAAGACCGCGAGCGGCTACGTCGGTAGCTACCAAGATATCGATAGTACCTTCACGGAACTGACGAATTACGCTGTCACGTTTCTGCTGGGATAAATCACCATGAATACCTTCAGCCATGTAACCGCGTTTTTTCAAACCTTCCGTAACTTCGTCAACACGGCGTTTCGTACGACCGAACACGATGGCAAGATCAGGGGCTTGCATGTCGAGTAAACGGCATAGTAAATCGAACTTCTGACGGTCCTGTACTTCAATGTAGTACTGTTCGATTAAGTCCATGGTTACCTGAGTCGGTTTCATGCGAATAAGGCGTGGTTCTTTTAAGTAGTTTTCAGCCAAAGTCTGGATGGCCGGTGGCATAGTAGCGGAGAACAACAATGTCTGACGTTGTTCCGGTACGGCTGCCAAAATTTTATTGATGTCATCAATAAAGCCCATGTTAAGCATTTCATCCGCTTCATCAAGAACAATTACTTTTACATTATCAAAATTGATGGATCCGCGTTCCATATGATCCATTAAACGACCCGGGGTTGCGACGATAATTTGAGGATTTTTGCGCAAGCTGCGGAATTGGCGCTGAATATCCTGACCGCCGTAGATAGGCAAGGCCTGGATATGAGTGTGCTGTGCCATTTTGTTGAGTTCTTCCGCTACTTGAATAGCCAATTCACGGGTTGGCGATAAAATTAAAACCTGTACGGCACGAAGGTTTTCATCCACCTGTTCCAATGCAGGAATACCGAAAGCGGCAGTTTTACCGGTACCGGTCTGAGCCTGGCCAATCATGTCTAAGCCGCTCATTGCCACAGGAATGGCTTCCTTCTGAATCGGTGTAGGTTCTTCAAACCCCATATCATTTAAAGCCCGTAAAATGGGCTCGCTAATCTGTAATTCTTCAAATTTTTCAAGCATGAACTATATGAGTCCTCCTTATGTAAATCAATCTTATTTTCGTCTAATTTTCGTCGGCGCATTCTAGTATTATATCACAAACAAAAGAAGATAACCAAATCAGAATACCTATTTTTTTTCTAATTTGGTTATCTTTATGAAAAACTATCCTATTTTTTCTTACTATATACGATTGTTATGTTGTTATTTTCAAACGGTGCCGGTTCATGGCGTTTTTAACGATTTTGGTTGTTGCGCCCGCCGCGATTATCGTTGCGATTACGACGGTCATCATTACGGCGGTTATGGCGATCTCCTTGACGGCCATCACGATTATTGGCAGCATTACGATCCTGATTGCGGCCGTCACGACGATTATTGCGGTTGCGATTTTCACCACCTTGATTATCGCGGCGATTACCGCGATTATCGCCATTGCGATTATTCTGCTGTGAATCATCACCGGCCGCTACGGCAGCAGCGGCTTTTTCTTTATCACGTAATGCCTTCATAGAGAGGCCAATACGATTGCGTTTCGGCTCAACGGAAATAATTTCCGCTTCAATAATATCGCCTACAGCCAAGACATCGGACGGATGTTGGTCTCGGCGACAGAATTCGCTGCGATGCAAGAGGCCGTTAACTTTTAAACCGAAGTCAACGAAAGCGCCAAAATCTACCACATTGTGAACCGTCCCCTTTACAACAGTTCCCACCTTTACGTCTTCCAAGCTCATGATGTGTTTACGCGTCATTGGCGCCGGCAAATCTTCACGCGGGTCGCGGCCCGGTTTTGCCAAAGCGTCCAAAATATCACGCACCGTCGGCACGCCCGCATCCAATTCTTTAGCAACGGTTTCCGCATCAACCAAGGCCAGCTTCGTATGGAAATCAGCCAGTTTCGCTTTATCATTTAAATCTTCTAACGCATAGCCTAAATTGTTAATAATCGTTTCGGCCAACTCATAGGATTCCGGATGAACCGGCGTATTATCTAGCGGATTGTCGCTGTCCTTAATGCGTAAGAACCCGGCACATTGCGTAAAGGCGGCCGGTCCCAAGCGTTTAACTTTTAACAATTCTTTGCGATTGTGAAAAACGCCGTTATCTTTACGATAGGTTACGATGTTGTTAGCTACGGCGCCGGAAATCCCTGCTACATGTTCCAAAATGGCCGGCGATGCTGTATTGAGTTCAACGCCCACATGGTTTACTATGGTTTACTACGGTTTCCACCACTTGATCCAAGGTTTCACTCAATTGCTTCTGGTTAACATCATGTTGGTACTGGCCCACCCCTATGGATTTCGGGTCGATTTTAACGGATTCTGCCAACGGATCCTGTACACGACGCGCAATGGACACGGCGCCACGAATAGATACATCAAGATCCGGTAATTCTTCGATAGCCAATTTAGAGGCAGAATAAACGGAAGCACCCGCTTCATTGGTAATGATATAGTGGCAATCCAATTGCTCTTCTTCAATCAATTGGGAAACAAATTGTTCTGTTTCATAAGAGGCTGTACCGTTACCGATGGATAACAAGGTAACTTTCCACTTACGAATGCAGGCGGCCATATCTTTTTTGGCCGCTTCCTTACCGCGCTCACCGGACGTAAGATGGTAAATGCCTTGGTCGAGCACATTCCCCTGTGCATCGATGACAGCCATTTTACAGCCCATGCGATAGCCCGGATCAAGGCCCATAATGACATGCCCGGCCAACGGCGGCTGTAATAAGAGATTGCGAAGATTGGTCCCGAATACCTTGATAGCCTGTTCATCGGCATTTTCCGTTAAGGTCTTACGAATTTCACGCTCCATGGCCGGAAAGATAAGGCGTTTATACGCATCGGCCACCGCTATGGCTTTAAATTCTTTTAAAGCTGCTACGCCCGTTTCCGGCATAGCCTTTACCATGTATTCGATATATTTTTCATCAGGTGCGGTCAAAGTTACTTTAAGGGCGCCTAATTTTTCACCGCGATTAATAGCTAAAATACGATGGGACGGTAATTGATGAATCGGCTCTTCATAGTCGGCGTATTTCAAGAATACTTGACGAACTTCATCGGTTTCCGCCGTATCTTCATCGCCCACCATTACGGTTTTAACTTTGCCCTGACGCCAAATAGCATCACGCAAGTACGCACGGAAATCGGCACGGTCACTTACATCTTCTGCCACAATATCCATGGCGCCTTGCAAGGCTGCCTCGCTGTCAGGCACTTCTTCCGTTATGAATGGAGCCGTTAAGCTTTCAATCGTGCTCGTTGTATCCTCGGTAGTATCAGCCAGCATTAATTGTGCCAACGGCTCTAACCCACGTTCACGAGCAATGGAGGCACGGGTACGCTTCTTAGGGCGATAAGGCAAATATAAATCTTCCAATTCCTGGAGCTTCATAGCCCCTTCGATAGCCGTGGCCAATTCAGGCGTCATTTTTTCCTGTTCCGTAATGGAGCGGACAATTTCTTCACGGCGCTGTTCCAAATTGCGCAAATATTTAATGCGTTCTTCGATTTCACGAAGTTGCTCATCTTTTAATTCCCCCGTTTTTTCCTTACGATAACGGGCGATAAAAGGAACCGTGTTCCCTTCATCCAATAATTCAACGGCCACCTTTACCTGCCAAGGATTAACTCCTAATTCGGCCGCAATATATTGGGACATCTTTTCCAACATGAACTACTCCTTTCGACGATACGTTACAAAACTAAATGGCCATGGATTTTTCTCGTCCACTTCACCGGGAATTGATTCTACCACTTCAAAGACATTCAAATCAATAGTCGGAAAATATGCATCCCCTTCAAACTCATGCTCGATTTCCGTAACATAGAGAACATCTGCGTAAGGCATAAACGATTCATACATCTGTGCCCCGCCGATGCAATAGGCAACATCGAGCTTAGCCGCTTCCGCCGCGGCCGCTTCCGGTGATGTAAATACGCGTACCCCTTCATAAGGCGGTACATAGTCGGTTTGACGCGTCACTACCCAATGTTCACGATTGGGAAGTAAAAACGGCAGTGATTCCAAGGTCTTACGGCCCATGATGATAACATGACCGGTGGTCAGTTTTTTAAAATACTGCAAATCTTTCGGCAAATGCCAAATAAGCTGATTGTCTTTGCCAATCACATTATGCTTCGCCCGTGCCACGATCATCGCTAACATTATACGGCCACCTCCATCGGTAATTTTCCTAAATGTTCGTACCCTTCCAGCTTCACATCATCAGCCGTGAAGTCATAAAAGTTTTGTACCTTATCATTAATCCATAAAGATGGTGCCGGTTTTGCTTCTTCCAAGCGGGTCAGCTGTGTCTTCAACGCCTCCACGTGGTTTTCATAAATGTGAGCGTTGTTGATAATATGGGTAAATTGCCCCGGTTTCAAACCGCTTACATGAGCAATCATGTATACAAGCGTGGCGTACTGGGTCATGTTAAACGGCACGCCAAGGCCCATGTCGCCACTACGCTGTACGAGCATACAGTTCAAGCGGTCTCCTTCCACATCCCATAAGGTTTCATACGCACAAGGCTGCAAAGCCATGTCCGGCAAATCTTCAATATTCCACAAAGTAACAATCATGCGGCGGCTCTGCGGATCTTCTTTTAACATGCGAAGTAAATTGTCCACTTGCTTGTACTTAGCCAGTTGATAGCCATACGCTTTGCCGATGGTGCCGTCTTCGCGCATCCATTCGTCCCATACGTGAACGCCCATAGCCTGCAACTCTTTCACATCATTACTCTGCTTCTGCCAAATCCATAAAAGTTCTTTAACAGCTGTCTTGAACGCCACAAATTTAGTCGTCAAAATAGGAAATTCTTTACTCAAATCGAATTGCATCATTTGGTGCGGTAATTTATAGGTAGGAATACCGGTGCGGTTATTGGCATAATAACCATCCTTCAAAATGCGTTCCACAATCGCTAAGTATTGAGTATCTGCTGAGCTCATGATAGTCTCCTTTAATCACTGAATGTACTGATTACTTTTAAAAAGGACAGCCCGAAGCGTTGTAGTTTTGCCTCGCCGATGCCTTTAATTTTATATAAATCCGCCAATGTTTGCGGTCTCATGGACGCCATATCAATGAGTACGGTGTCGGGAAAAATCAAATACGGCGGCACTTTCAGCTGTTCGCTCAGCGTCTTGCGATGCTGGCGTAAGGCTTCAAATAAATTAGGCTTATTCGCGGCCCGCCGTTTCATGGTCATGCTGTTGCCGGCACCGGCCACGCGCGCGGCCCTCGCACTTTGACGCGGTCCGTCAGGCCGTACTTTTACGAGCTGACGGCGTACTTCGGTCACCTTAGCACTGCCGTCAAGCACGGCTTCGCCGGCCGGTGTAATGCTTAAAATCGGATATTTACCGGTGGCACAATCCAAATAGCCAAGCGATGTAAATTGCCGGATAAGGCCTTTTATTTCACGGTCGTCCATATCTTCCAAGCGGCCAAATACAGGCAAGCGATCATAACCGTAACGCACAATTCTATCGGTGCGATTGCCGGCCACAATATCCGTAATCATAGCGGCCCCATACCGTTCTTCCGTATCGATGACGGCTTTAAAAATCGCCTTTGCTTCCTGCGTCAAATCGCGCAGCGCCCCTTTGTGCAAGCAAGAGCCGCAATTGTCGCAGCGCGTCCAGTTCACCGTTTCACCGAAGTAGTTAAGCATATACTTACGCAAACAATCCGTCGTAAAACAATAGTTAATCATCTGCTGCAATTTGCTCATTTCAATGCGGCGACGCTCCGGTTCGTGCACCGATTCATTGATTAAATACTTGTGAATCATCACGTCGCGGCCGCTATAGAGGAGCACACATTTTGACGGTGCCCCGTCACGACCGGCACGGCCTGCTTCCTGGTAGTAACTTTCCATATTGCGCGGCATCTGGTAATGCAGGACATAGCGCACATTACTTTTATCAATCCCCATGCCGAAAGCACTGGTAGCCACCATGACGCGCACCTTATCATAAGCATAGCGCTCTTGCTGCATCTTGCGAATTTCATCACTGAGCCCGGCGTGGTAATAGCCCACCTCAACGCCTCGTTTAGCCAGTTCGCCGTACACCATTTCCACGTCTTTACGGGTAGCGCAGTAAATAATACCGTTCGCCGCTTCATGGTCCGCCACGAACTGCAATACATATTGCAGCTTATTCTGCGGTTGCACCACTTCGAAAGATAAATTGGGCCGGTCAAAACCGGTTACATGGACGGTAGCCTTTTCTAAACCGAGCAAACGCTTCATATCGTTTTCCACTTCGCGCGTGGCACTGGCCGTAAAGGCCCCGATAACCGGTCTCTTTGGTAATTCCGCAATAAACGGTGCGATAAGCTGATACGAAGGTCTGAAATCATGGCCCCACTGTGATACGCAATGGGCTTCATCGATAATGACCTGGTCGATAGGCAATTCTTTGATGAAGTTTCTAAACCAGTCCGAGCTTAATCGCTCCGGTGCCAAATATAACATTTTAATGCGCCCCTGTCGCAGAGCTTGTAATACCTTGAGTGATTCATCCTTATCTTGCGTGCTGTTTAAATACGCCGCCGGGATTTTTTGCATCCGCAAGCCGTCTACCTGGTCCTGCATTAAGGAGATTAACGGTGAAAAAACAATGGTCAAACCGGGTTTTAGTATGGCGGGAATTTGAAAACAAATCGATTTGCCCGCACCGGTCGGCATAATGGCGAGCACATCTTTATTGACCAAGAGTGACGCTACCGGCACTTCTTGAGCCGGTCGGAACGAAGTATAGCCGAAGAAATGAGCCAATGCCGCCTCTGCCTGTTTATGAGCCATATTCGTTCACATCCTTTCCAATCCGAATTATCATATCATATTATTTTACCATTTTTTTGGTAAAAACACATCACCTTTAATATAGTAGAAACTGTATTTTTATGCTAAAATATAAGAATCTATTATTACGAAAGGGGGGTGCATCTAAGTATGCACGATCAATTCTCGATTATTCTCGCCTTTGCCATCTATCTGGGCTTGATGATGTACATTGGCATTTATTACTATCGAAAGTCACGTAATCTGAGTGATTATATTCTGGGAGGTCGTAAACTGGGACCATGGATTACTTCCATGAGTGCCGAAGCGTCCGACATGAGTGGTTGGATGCTTATGGGCTTGCCGGGTTTTGCGTATAGTACCGGGATTTCCGCTATTTGGATTGCCATCGGCCTTGCCGGCGGTACCTGGCTAAACTGGGCCTTCGTATCGAAGCGCCTGCGCAACCATACGGAAGTAGCCAATAACAGTTTAACCATTCCGGATTATTTGAAAAACCGCTTCCGCGACACTTCACGAATCTTACCGATTGTATCCGCTATTTTTATCATTATCTTCTTCTTGATCTACACATCATCGGGATTCGTAGCCGGCGGCAAACTGTTTACTACCATTTTTGGACTTGATTATAATATATCCCTCCTCATTACGGCGGGCGTTGTTATTTTCTATACCTTCCTGGGCGGTTTCTTAGCCGTAAGTTGGACCGACTTTATTCAGGGCACCATGATGTTCTTTGCGATTTTATTAATTCCTACCGCTGCGGCCTTCACTTTGAACGGTCCGGTAAATACGGCTCATTTAATTGCCACGGAATTCCCGCAAGGGCTTTCCATCTGGGGACCTGAAGCCGACACGTATACGTTGGTTATCGGCATTATTTCTTCTGTTGCTTGGGGGCTTGGCTATTTTGGTCAACCGCACATCTTGGTTCGTTTCATGGCCATCTCCGATGCCCGTGAACTCAAGAAAGCTACCAACATTGCCATGGTTTGGGTTATTATCTCCCTCATAGCCGCTGTAATGGTTGGTCTCGTCGGCAAAGTATTCCTCAGCACACCGCTCACCGGTGCGGATGTAGAAAAAGTATTCCTCGTTATGAATGAAGAACTCTTCCCTCCATTCGTGGCCGGTCTTGTATGGTCTGCAGTACTGGCGGCCATCATGAGTACTGCTTCCGGACAGTTATTGGTAACGGCCTCTTCTGTTTCACAGGACTTGTATAAAAACATCGTCGGTCACCGTACCAGCGATCAGGAATTAGTACTTATCAGTCGTATTACGGTACTTGTTATTTCTGCCATTGCTTTATGGCTTGCCCTCGATCCGAACAGCTACATTTTAACCATGGTAGCCTATGCGTGGGCCGGCTTCGGTGCCGCTTTCGGCCCTGCCATTTTGCTCTCCCTCTTCTGGCGTCGCATGACCTTAAAAGGTTGTGTCGCCGGCATCATAGTGGGTGGCTTGACTGTGCTTATTTGGAAACAGTTCGAGTGGTTCGGTATCTACGAAATCGTGCCGGGCTTCTTATTCTCCCTCATCGCCATTTATGTGGTAAGCCTTTTGAATAATCCACCATCTAAAGAAATTACTGATGAATTCGACGAAGCACAACGGATGCATATTTTATAACATTTTCATAAAAACACAAAAGCTGAGACAACAAATCGTTGCCTCAGCTTTTTTTAGTTATATGGACTATGGATTAACCAATTCAAAACTTGGGTTATAGAACAAAACTTATCGGAATATCATCACCGCTTCGCCCGTAGGCACAATAAATTGAATATCTTTGTAAGTCGGTTCAACGAGCCACTGACCGTTAATCGTCATAAGCCCCCATTTGCCGCCTACTTTTACGGCTGTATAATCGCCGATAAAATTAGAGACTTTCTGGATTTTCATATCCTTAGCTTCATAGACTACCTGACCTGTTTTATCGATGATTTTATACCCTGTAAAACCATCACCTAAGAGTGAATCGCCCGTAACCCAGGCGTATCCTTCGGCCCCGTAATACGTATGTTTAGCCCCCTTTGATAAGCTAAACATTTCTGTACGAGCCGGCTCCATTTTATACACCCGCTTGTTATCTGCCGTCGTGGCCACGATATAGCTGTCATTCATAAAATCAATGCCATCGTAAATAAACGGCAGCACATTCTTGTTCGTCAAATAGTTCAGCACGCCTCGTTTTTCCGTATGCTTATTCTTAAGTGCAATATACGAATCGGAAAGATTAATCCCTTCAAACGTATAGTCACCGAACGGAATGAGGAAGTTACCTTTTTTATCCACAACAGCCAACTGATTGTCGTTTTCGATAATGGTACCGAATGGCATCATCGGATATACATAGTCCAGTTTACTGTCTACTACAATGCGGCCGTCGCGATCGATATAACCGCGCTTTACCTTATCCCGCGCCACTTCAACACCACCGAAGCCGAAAAAGCCGTCATCATAATCGCCCCAGCCAAAATAACCGCCGTGACCATGACCGACGCCGATGCCGATACCGAGGCCGCTGTCACCGCCACCGAAAATACCGCCAATAGCAAGGCCGCCAAAGCCGCCAAATAGATTAAAGCCGGATGCTCGCCGTTCAATTTGAGCCAGACCGTCAGCATATGGCGATACATAATCGGCGGCCACCGTAAAGAGTTCACTGCCCGTACCGTCAATGCCCACGATCTGGCCTTTTTCTGTTTTAACAAAAGCTCGGTCTTCGCTGAACGAAGCCACTACATCTTTATACTTCGGTGCGATTACGATTTGATCGCTTACATTTTTAAAACCATACCGTTTGGTGCTTTCATCCTTAAACGGAAAATACAAATCGGACGCATAGCCTTGACGCTTAATCACGGGTGCATCAAGTTTTACGCCTACGCTGTTCTTATCTTTAGGATTACTGAATACCAATTCATGACCCCGGTTAGCACTATTTACCGTTTTATAGGCCGGTTGAACAACATATTCACCTTTTGAGTCCAAGAGACCATAGCCTTCCTTGGTTTGCACAATGGCAATAGCGCGATTTATCTCTTTAAGTGCATTGGCATCCTCCCCTTTTACAGCGCTATCAGCCATGGCAACGCCGTCATGCTTCAAGGTTGGCCACAACTGACCGTTACCTGCATAGGTTACTTCATCACTGAGTACTACTGTAGGGGGCAAATAATTTACCGTATCGGTTATGGTCGCCTGACTTTGACCGTAACCTAAGCAAAAAGTACATACAGCAGCTACTAACCATGTTTTTGTTCGCTTTGAAACTTTCATATAACTACCTCCCAACAAACGTATTACACCCTCACTTGTTAGTTACTCATATTATATGACGCGCCATTCAAATTAGCAATATAAGGTATTCCCCTTATAATATAGCCTTGCCGCATGTCCTGCTGACGCTTATATACTCAAAAAATAAAACAGATGTAGCTTAATTTTCAAAAAATCGATTTCTATAGTCTATAAAACATGTTGACATATGTAGCGACATGTTATAGTATGTACGTGTAAGCTTACAAACAGAATAGTTAGGTAACGGCGCCTAGTCCTCAGATGATTCTGAGACTAGGCGCTTTTTGTTTATGAAAGGAGTTTATTATGGCTACTATCGATACAGGCAATACGGCCTGGGTACTCGTAGCGGCAACCTTGGTGTTCTTTATGACTCCAGGCCTTGCTTTGTTTTATGGCGGTATGGAACGCAGTAAAAATGTACTCAATACAATCATGGAAAGTTTCTTTTTAATCGGTGTGATTTCCGTGGAATTTATGCTAATCGGCTACACCTTAATTTTTGGCAGCGATATTGATGGTGTCATTGGCAATCTTGATAAAATAGGACTTATCGGTACGGGAAACAATATTATGGAAGGCGTGAATATTCCGGAAATGGCTTTTGTTGCCTTCCAATGTATGTTTGCCGTAATTACGCCGGCCATCATGAGTGGCTCTATTACAGGGCGTATGCGTTTTGCTCCCTTTGTCGTATTTTCTGTCATTTGGTCCTTATTAGTTTATAATACTATGGCCCATTGGGTGTGGGGCGGCGGTTTCCTCGCCCAATTAGGGGCTCTCGACTTTGCCGGCGGTCTTGTTATTCATATATTATCCGGTGTATCCGGTCTGGTCCTCTGCTTGCTATTAGGCCGCCGTCGCGGTTATGGACGCATGCCGATGTTACCTCATCATTTGCCAATGACCGTTCTTGGCGGTGCTATATTATGGTTTGGTTGGTTCGGTTTTAACGCCGGATCCGCTCTCGGTGCCGGACCGCTAGCCGCCAATGCTCTGGTAACAACTCAAATAGCGGCTGCTATCGGTGTTGTCGGTTGGGTATTGGCAGAACGATGTCATCGCGGCAAACCAACTGTATTGGGTGCTGTATCCGGTGGCGTAGCAGGACTTGTGGCCATCACACCGGCAGCCGGTTTTGTAACACCTGTCGCTGCTATTTTCGTCGGATTAATCGGCGCTATCTGCTGTTATGTGGCCGTAGCTATTTTGAAAAATAAGCTCGGCTATGATGACTCCCTTGACGCATTTGGCATTCATGGTGTAGGCGGTATGTGGGGCGCTATTGCTACCGGATTATTTGCTACGGTTAGTGTCAATCCGGATGGTGCCGACGGTTTATTCTATGGCGGCGATTTATTGTTGCCTCAATTGGTTTCTATCATAGTAGCTGTTCTCTTTTCTGTTATCGGCACTGTTGTCATTTTTAAAGTAGTCAGTCTCTTTATGGATATGCGTGTCAGCATCGGCGCTGAATCCTTAGGCATTAATATTAGTGAACATGGTGAAGAAGCGTATAATCACTCTGAATTTAAAAGCAGCGGCCGTTTTATTATGTCCGATCACCATTCACTGGTTTAGGATGGTTTTCATAAAAAATAGAATTTACCAACAGTACAATACTGTTAATTAACATACAAAGGATGTGGTAGCGTGAAACGGATGAAAAAAGTAGATATAATAGCCCGCGCAGAACAATTAGAAGATCTAAAAGAAGCTTTGAATCGTATAGGCGTTCAAGGTATGACTGTGTCTCAGGTATTTGGCTGTGGTTTGCAAAAAGGACATACCGAGGTATATCGCGGGAAAGAATATACCGTAAATTTAGTGCCTATGGTAAAAGTTGAAACTGTTGTCTGTGATATACCGGTCGATCTGGTAATGGATACGGCTCGCGATACTTTACAGACCGGTGAAGTTGGTGATGGTAAGATTTTTGTATATGACGTGGAAGATGCTATGCGGATCCGAACCGGTACGCGCGGTACTAACGCTGTGACTGATGATGAAATATAATCATAACCACCCGTAGAACGGGTGGTTTGCTCTGACCCTATAAGGGTCTTTCTCTAGTGGTTGCCCTCTAAAGAGGGCTTTGAGTAATCTGACAACCACTCTATTATCACTGGCTGCCCCCTACTCGGGGGCTTTTC
>NZ_SVCB01000028.1 GCF_015058545.1 Veillonella sp. | reverse complement strand
CTATTGGATTACCCATTTAGGTCAAACAACGGCATCCGGTAACTTAACCCTTTCTATTTATTTTGTTTGCGGCATCATTGTTACCGTCCTTGGCGGTACCTTAGCCGATCGCATTGGCTATGTCAAAGCCATTCGTTATTGCTACATCTCACTCGTACCAATCATGTTAGCCTTTACTCTAAGTGATTCTTACTGGCTCTCTATGATTCTGATTTTGCCATTGAGTTTCGGTATTTTTACCCAATACAGCCCTATGATTATTTTAGGTCAAGTATATTTAGCTAAAAACATCGGTTTTGCCTCCGGTATTACCTTGGGACTCGGCATTACCCTTGGCGGCATCGTGGCCCCGCTCATCGGTAAATTGGCAGATATGTACGGCCTTCAAACTGCTTGGCTCACTTTGAATCCGATTGTCTGGATTGCCTTACTGTCCACCTTCTTCATTACCGATTTGCCTCGTTTAAAAAATAAAATCACTACCGTTGAAAAATAAGGTATAATAAAACTGTCTAAGACGTATTGCACTAATATATCTTAGACAGTATTTTTACATTATGAATCTTTATAATATAAACCTTTATATTATAAACCTTTACATTATGAACTGTTCTCTTTTTCAAAATAAGGAGCTCCTATGATACGCATCGGTATGGGCCAAATTGAAATTACGCCCGGCAACCCCCGTAAAAACCGAGATACTATTTTACAAGCTATCGAATACGCTAAAGCCTTGCGCTTAGACCTATTAATTCTGCCCGAACTCGCTCTTAGCGGTTATCTCATCGGCGATGTATGGGATCAACCTGCTTTTGTCAACGAATGCGTAGCCATGGGCGAAACAATTATCAAGTCAACCGATAATATAGCGGTCATCTTCGGCAATGTAGGCCTCGATTCGGATAAAAGAAACTATGACGGGCGCCCCCGCAAATTTAATGCTATTTTTGCCGCTCAAAACGGCGAGCTCATTACTCCTCAGGAATCGCCCTATTCGTTTATTATTAAAACGCTCAATCCGAACTATCGCTTCTTCAATGAAGCTCGCTATTTTACGCCGCTACCGACTGTAGCGCAAGAGTTACATCGCCCGGTTGAGGAGTTGTTAGGCCTTTTACCATTTACTTTTAAAAACGGTGAAACGTTCAACGTAGCCCCACTCTTATGTGAAGATAGTTGGGATGAAAACTACTCCTTCTCACCAACGACGACGCTTGCGGATAAAAGCACCATTCAAGATGTGCCGATTGATGCATTTATCAATATTTCTGCATCCCCATTTACCCTTGGCAAAAACGAACGACGCCATCGCCTATTCAGTGAACGCGCTAAGGAATTAGAAACGCCTGTCTTCTACATTAATTCAGTGGGCTTACAGAATAATGGTAAATCCATTTGTACCTTTGACGGTCAATCAACCGTATACAATCAGGACGGTCAGGTAGTGACTCAATTACCGGCCTACGAAGCTACCGTGCAGCCTGTTTTAATGGCAAAAACAAGCGAAGCAACTACGGTTGAAAATGCTGACAGCCCGATTACTGAAAATAGCCGAAATGTAACGACGGAAGCACGCTACGAAATAGTAGATTTATACGATAACCAAACAGTGATTAAAATGCCTGTTAAATCAGAGGCACCGTCTGAAGTTGCTCAAATTTACCAAGCCCTTCACTACGGCTTGCAATCATTTTTAAAACAAACCGGCATCAAGAAAATCGTCATCGGCGTGTCCGGCGGTATAGACTCTGCGTTAAATGCAGCCCTCTACGCCACCGTATTAGACCCATCACAGATTTATTTGGTAAATATGCCGACCCGTTTCAATTCGACGGCCACCAAAGATTTAGCGGCACAGCTTACCAAAAACCTTGGTTGTCAGTATGCGGTTTGTCCGGTTGAGGATAGTTTAGCACTTACGGTTAACCAGTTTGAATCATTAACTTTTGAAGGTCCGAATGGCTCCGAACAAGTCAAAGTGAGCTCTTTTGTAAAAGAAAATATTCAAGCACGCGATCGTTCTGCTCGCATTCTGGCCGGCCTTGCGGCCTCTCTGGGCGGTGCTTTCACCTGCAACGGCAATAAGACGGAATTCACCATCGGTTATGCCACCTTATACGGTGATTTGGCCGGTTTTCTAGCCGCCTCCGGTGACCTTTGGAAATATCAGGTGTATGATTTAGCCAATTATTTAAACCGTGAAATCTTCAAGCGCGAAGTCATTCCCCAAGGTACCATCGATATCATTCCGAGCGCGGAATTATCTGAAAACCAGGATATCACCAAAGGTCAAGGCGATCCATTGCAGTACGAATATCATGACCGTTTATTTAAGAGCTTCATCGAACCTTGGAATCGCTTAACACCGGAAGATTTACTCTTAGCTTATAAAGATGGTCGTCTGGAAAAAGTTCTGGATTTGCCAAAACCGATTTCCCATTACTTCGCTACGGCAGCTGATTTTATTGCCGACTTGGAACGTTGGTGGAATTCTTTCGCCGGACTAGCCGTAGCCAAGCGAATTCAGAGTCCCCCTATCATTGTGGTCAGTCGTCGCGCTTACGGCGGTGATTTATTGGAATCACAAATGGCACCGTATTACACGGAAAAGTATTTTGAATTAAAAAAAGAATTATTACAGCTTCAATAACTATTATCGATTCAAAATAATATAACACTAAAAAAAGAAATTCCCCGGAAGGTCGAATTATTACCTTTCGGGGTATTTCTTTTTAGGGAAAATTTTATAAAAGAGTGATTAAAAGCGATAGGCCTAATGCATATTATAATAATTTATCATACGCTAATTTATCACCGTTTTGAAAAACAATGGTACCACAATAAACATAACCGTTCTTCTTCAAAATATGTTGCATTCGTTTATTTGGAAAATCCGTATCTACTCTAATGTATTTCACACCTTTATTGATACAAAGCTCATCTATTAAACCAAAAGCTATATCGGCAATGCCCTTGCCGCGAGCAATATTACTGAAAGCCATGCGATGAACTACGGCATAGGGTGCATCACTTCGCCATGCTCCATTAATATCATCATAAGCCGGTTCACCGTCAAAATCTATGCACATATAACCTAAAATATCCTTATCGGCCTTGATAACATACCCCTTTTTCTTCTCAATATCAGCTTCAATTGTATCGCGATTGGGATATGCTTCCGTCCATTGCACGAATCCCTGTTCTTTTTGAAAAGCACGCCCTTCTTCAATAATTTCATAGCACACTTCTAACTCTTTACTGTTTGCTAATTCAAGTGAATACATTATATTGCCTCCTCATATTCAAGTCTTTCAGCACCTCGTTGACAATCGTATTTTTCTCTGCTAGTATACCATCAATAGATAATTAAATATAATTGATGTTATTAAATATAAACTTCATTATTATCGAAGTATCGGAGATTCTTATGGAACTAAAATATTTACAGACCTTTAAAACTATTATTGAAGAAGGCAGCTTTACCAAAGCGGCAGAAAAACTCAACTATACGCAATCCACCATTACCTTCCAAGTCGGACAATTAGAACAAGAACTTTCGGTAAAATTATTTGAAAAAATCGGCCGACGAATGATGCTCACCAAAGCCGGTGAACAGTTATATCCCTATGTAACCGATGTTCTTACATCAGTTGAACGCTTGAATTGTTTTGAAAATGATTTGACGGAATATAAAGGCATTTTACGTATCGGCGTAGGCGAAACCCTGCTTTGTTATAAACTCTCACCGGTTTTGCAAAAATTCCACGATTTAGCTCCCAATACAAGACTCTTTTTACGGTCCATGAATTGTTATGACATCCGCAACGAGTTATTGGACGGTACCTTAGACCTCGGTATATTTTATGAAAACGTCGGAGGCTTTGGAGATAATTTAACAGTAGCTTCTTTTGGCAATTACCCTATGACCTTAGTTGCTTCGCCGGAAAATCATAACCACCCGTAGAACGGGTGGTTTGCTCTGACCCTATAAGGGTCTTTCTCTAGTGGTTGCCCTCTAAAGAGGGCTTTGAGTAATCTGACAACCACTCTATTATCACTGGCTGCCCCCTACTCGGGGGCTTTT
>NZ_SVCB01000027.1 GCF_015058545.1 Veillonella sp. | reverse complement strand
TCGTTTCGGTTTTGCTTTTGCGGCCAGCTTCATTAATGCTATTATTTTAACGGCCGTATTGTCCGCCGGTAACTCCGGTCTTTATGCATCTACCCGTATGCTCTATGCTATGGCTAAAGAAGGCGATGCACCTAAAGTATTTACCAAGTTGAACTCCCGCGGTGTGCCGGTGCCGGCTTTATTGGCAACAGCTGCATTCGGCGTGTTCGCTTTCTTAACATCTTTAATCGGTGAAGGTACAGCTTACAACTGGTTAATCAATATCAGCGGTATGAGTGGTTTTATTGCATGGCTCGGGATTGCCATTGCCCACTATCGTTTCCGTCGTGCCTTCCATGCACAGGGCAAAAGCTTGGATGAAATTCCGTTTAAAGCTTTGTTCTATCCATTCGGTCCTATTTTTGCTACCGTATTATGTCTTATCATTATTGCCGGTCAGAACTATACAGCTTTTACCGGTGAAACTATTGACTGGTACGGCGCCAGCGTAGCCTATATCGGTATTCCGGTATTCTTATTGGTATATGCGGCCTATAAGAGCAAATATAAAACCCATGTTATTCCGTTAAAAGAAGTTAACTTGGATCGCGATTACGAAAAATAATCGACAGAATACTATTTTCTAAAAAATTTTTTAAACTCACGATATGGTCATAAACACTGATATTAGAGCGGTTTCTAAGGGATATATGCATCATTCGTTTAAATGAAAATTTTAAATTAAATAGAAAAAAATAAATTTAATGCTTGACTTGAAGTCGACTTCAAGTTCTATAATGAGTTCTGTAATCAACACTGATGACTACGAAACATGAGTCACAGTAACGATTACAGAACTTTTTTTGTTTGAAACCAAATCGTTAATGAGTCGTAATCGCAAAGAGTGATTCAAAGCGTAATTTATTGTACGTGAAAATCAGTTAATGTGATTATGAAGTATATATGGTGTTTAGAAAGGAAGATAGTATGAATTTATTAAGTAAAGTAAACAGCCCTCAAGATATTAAAGGCATGAGTATTGAAGAATTAAAACAATTGGCTCAGGAAATTCGTGAAGTATTGATTACTCGTGTTACTGAAACCGGCGGTCATATGGCTCCAAACCTTGGTTTTGTGGAAGCAACCTTGGCCCTTCACTACGTGTTTGATTCGCCAAAAGATAAATTTGTATTCGACGTATCCCACCAGTCCTACATTCACAAAATGTTGACCGGTCGTAAAGAAGGTTTTACCGATCCGGCCTCTTACAGCAAATACTCAGGCTATACCAATCCGAATGAAAGTGAACATGACTTCTTTACCGTAGGTCATACTTCCACGTCCGTAAGTTTGGCTTCCGGTATGGCTAAAGCACGTGACCTTAAAGGTGAAGACGGTAATGTCATTGCCATTATCGGTGACGGTTCCATGTCCGGCGGTGAAGCTTTGGAAGGTCTTAATGTAAGTGCTACGTTGGGCAGTAACTTCATCGTACTCTTCAACGATAACGATATGTCCATTGCTCCAAATGAAGGCGGTTTCTACGCTCACTTCAAAGCATTGCGCGACAGCAAAGGTAAAGCGGAAAACAACTTCTTCAAAACATTAGGTCTTGACTATGTATTCGTAGAAGACGGTCATGATTTAGAGTCCTTGATTGAAACGTTCAAAGCTGTTAAAGACATCGATCATCCAATCGTAATTCACATGGTAACTGTTAAAGGTAAAGGGTTACCGGAAGCAGAAGCGGATAAAGAATCGTACCACTACATTATGGGTAAACATTTTGATGTGGATGCGTACATGAAAGAAGAACATTTTGATGACATCATCGCAACTCACTTACTTGAAAAGATGAAACAGGATCCTAAAGTAGTCGGTTTAACAGCCGGTGTACCGGGCATTCCCGGTTTTAATCCACAGCGTCGTGCCGAAGCGGGTAAACAATTTATTGATGTAGGGATTGCGGAAGAACATATGGTGGCTATGGCTGCGGGTATTGCCAAAAACGGCGGTAAACCGGTTATCCTTGATGCGGCTACCTTCTTACAACGTACCTATGACCAATTGACGCAGGATATGGCTTTGAATAACAATGCCGTTACTATTTTATCCTTCCCGTTGGGCGGCGGTATTTCGCCAATGGATGCAACGCACTCCAGTGCTTTCGACTTGGCTATGATGAGCACCATTCCAAACCTTCGCGTATTATCGCCGGCTACTAAAGCAGAGTTGTTGGCTATGCTCGATTGGTCCTTGGAACAGACCGATTTCCCGGTAATGATTCGCGTACCGGGCGGTAAAGTACAGACTTTTGAAAGCGGCAATGCCTTCAATGGTGATTTGAGCAATCAGGTAACTGTCAAAGGTAACACGGTAGCTCTCTTGGGCTTAGGTGCCTTCTATGACCTTGCATTACGCACTAAAGACGCTTTAAAAGCTGAATTAGGCATTGAGGCAACCGTTGTAAATCCGCGTTTATCCTCTGAAGTCGATGCTGACACTTTGGAAAGCTTAAAAGCAGACCACAGCCTCGTAGTTACTTTGGAAGACGGCGTATTGGATGGCGGTTTTGGTGAAAAAGTGTCCCGCTTCTACGGTTTGTCCGATATGAAAGTATTGAACATCGGTATGAAAAAAGAAGTTAATGACCGTGTTCCTATGGACGAATTAGTGGCTCGTTACCACTTGTCCCCTGAATTAATCGTTAACGATGTGAAAGCGATTTTAAATAAATAATTCAGGTCAATATAAACTGATTTAAGTATAAATGATTCAGGCTGTAACTCAGCCTTTGGGTTCCCGTTTTATAAAGTTAAAACGTTTATCTGATAGAGGCTTGGCATTTTAGGCATAAATGCCAAGCAATAGAAGCTTAACCCTTCGATATATTCTATGAAAACGCCCTGTCGCCATACGCAGCGACAGGGCGTTTTTGCATTATGCCGTAAGTATTATAAGACTATATGCTTTAACTTAGGCAATATACCGACAGTTGATTTTTTACAAATAGAGGCAGTAAGACTCAATATAGCGAAAATATTCAATTTTTGATATACTATACGGTAAGTACAGGCTAAAGTAGCCTGACAGAATATAAGTATCCACTGTAAGTAAGAGGAGAGTGATTCATTAGTGGATGGTGACGTGGGTCTGGAGATACTCATAATTTTCTTGCTCATTATAGCAAATGGTATTTTCTCCATGACAGAATTAGCCATAGTCAATGCCCGTAAGGGTTTATTGGAAGATAGTGCCGAAAAAGGCAGTACAGGGGCACAGCGGGCGATTCAATTATCGGAAGACCCGAATCAGATGTTTTCTACCATACAAATCGGTATTACTTTAATCGGTATCGTAACCGGTTTGTATTCCGGCGCCGCATTATCGACGCCTATGGCAGAAGCTATTAAAGAACATATACCGGTTTTGGCACCCTATGCCGATTCGGTAAGTCCTATTATTATCGTATCGTTGACGACGTATTTATCCCTTGTTGTGGGTGAATTGGTACCGAAGCGTATCGCGTTGAACGCACCGGAACGAATTGCCATTATTATGGCCGTACCGATGCATTCGTTCTCGGTTATAGCTAAGCCGCTGGTAGCGTTGCTTAGTTCATCCACCAGCTTTTTATTAAAACTCTTGGGTGTGAAAGAGAAGGAAGAGGCGCCGGTTACGGAACTTGAAATCAACAAAATGTTGACTCAGGGCGTAGAATTAGGGGCTTTTGAAAAAGAAGAACCGATTCTCGTAGACAATGTATTCCGCTTGGCCGATTTAAATGCGGGCGATGTTATGACACCGCGTACGCAGCTTAAGTGGCTCGATTTGAACAGTCCGGAAGAAGAAATCAAAGAGCGCCTTTGTAATTCAACGCATTATCGTTTGCCCGTAGGACGCGATTCCTTGGATGAATTGGAAGGTCTCGTTATTGTGGCTGATGTGTTTGCGGAACATATGAAAGCAGGCGGCCAAAAAACTCTTAAAGAAGTGGTAGCCGAATGCACTAAGCAACCGGTTATGGTACCGGAATCCATCAGTCTTATGAAGCTTTTGGAAGTATTCCGTACCGAAGGGATTCACGAAACGGTAGTACTCGATGAATACGGTGGTTTCAGTGGTCTTGTAACTCTTCATGACATCATGGAAAAATTGGTTGGTTTGATGCCGGCGAGCGAAGATGAATTGAAAGAAGAAGAAAATCGTATCATGCAACGCTCCGACACGACTTGGCTCGTTGACGGTTTACTCAGCATTGATGAATTTAAAGAATATTTCGGCATTAATAAAGAATTGCCGGGTGAAGAAAAAGATTTATATAAAACGGTGGGCGGCTTTTTGACATATTTATTCGGTCGCATTCCTAAAGAGCTGGACCGCTATGTGTGGGAAACCTATACCTTTGAAATTGTCGACATGGATAATGTGCGTATCGACAAAATCATGGTGGTTCATGAGCCGCTAGAGGAAGAAACAGCTGCCGACGAATAAATTAACGATCCTCATAGTGTAGGCTAAGACCAAAGCTATGAGGATTTTTTTAGTTAAAAGACGGTTATTATGAGATGTGTTAAACATCTGCATAAAACTACAAAAATATGGAGTTGTAAATACCAATGGAAAATATGTACAAAGAATTAGTGACTACGGCGTCTTTGTTTGCTGTATATGTGCAGGAAGTTCGCAAACGTCTTCTAAAAGAGGCTATTGAAACGTATATTGATACCGTGCCTAGTGAATCGGCAAACAAGCTGATGAATAAAAAATTTAATCATTCAGAAATGCAGATTTTAAGCTATTTGGAGGCTAAACCGGATAAAACGGGTACCTATCAGGAAATTTTGAAGGCCATGCCTTTTTCACAGGGGCTATTATCACGGTATGTGAAACGTTTGGCGGCCAACAATTTGCTCATTCGTTTTCACAACAAAGAAGATTTAAAAGCTGTATTATTGCGTAATACGGAACTGGGAACGGCCGTGGCGTTGGTGCATAATGATTTGCATAAGCGTGAAGAAGCTTATTTTAAATCGGTTCTCAGTAATGTGCCGGCTGAAAAAATTAAGGACACCTTGGAAACGCTTAAACTTTTAATGAATGGACCGATTGCTATATCTGATGAAGAATTGAATACGTTAACAGGTATAAAGCCAAAATCGGCCTTTTGACAGTCCTATTATATGGAAATAAAGCCTTATTTGAACTGCAGCATCACAAATAATAAGCGCATAGTATAAGGTACACAGTATATTGAAAATAATTGACAGTAATGGGAATAACTCTTACAATTAATATATATATTACCGGTAATAAATAAGGAGGAGATTCATATGAGCGGGCTGAGAAGTTGGCGCCGATACACGATAATTACAGCATTATTGACAGGTTTGTTACTCTTGGTGAGTGGTTGTGGCTCATCGGACGAAACGAGCGATAAAGCCCCGTTGGTTAAAACACAGGTCGTTGGGCAAGGGAGCGGAGTCGGTGAAAACAGTTTGGCCGGCACCATTAAAAACCGCAATGAAACGGCTTTGTCCTTCCAAATCGGCGGACGTGTCATTCAAAAGAATTTTAATATCGGTAATCGTGTCAGTGCGGGCCAAGTGTTGGCCATGTTAGACCAAGGCGATACGAGCAGTCAAATGCAAAATGCCCAGGGTGCTTTGGCGGCGGCTCAATCTCAATATGATTTGGCAGCCACTAATGTGCAGCGCTATCGTCAGCTCTATGCCGAAGAAGCTATCAGTCAGTTACAATTAGATCAAATGGAAAATTCCTATAAAGTAGCGGCGGCGCAACTCGCTCAAGCACAGGCGAATGTGCAGACCAGTGCGAATCAGCAAAACTATACTCAATTAACAGCACCGGCTGACGGAATTATTACGGCTGCCTCCATTGAAGTGGGCCAAGTCGTAGCAGCCGGTCAGACCGTAGGAACCATAGCTGTCGGCAATGAGCCGGAAGCGGTTATTGCTTTGCCGGAACAAATGATGGCGTCTGTTTCCGTGGGATCACCGGCCAGTGTCACCTATTGGGCCTTGCCGAATGTGACAACGGCCGGTGTAGTCCGTGAAATTTCACCGGTTCCGGATGCAACAGCTCGTACCTATACGGTTAAAATTTCGTTACCGAATCCACCGGCTCAATTGCAGCTCGGTATGACGGCCAATGTAGTATTTAATCAATTAAATACGAATGGGTTGATGATTCCGTTAACGGCCTTGGTAGGCACTCGTCAACCTACACCGAATAGTCAGGGCCAAGTATATGTAGTAACCAATAATACGGTTCACTTACGGACAGTTACGTTAGGCAATTTGGGTAATAATCAGGTAGCTGTAGTGTCCGGTTTGAAGGCCGGTGACCGCATTGTAACGGCCGGTACGGATAAATTGGAAGAAGGGGCTAAGGTACGCATATGAAGCAGTTTAACTTAGCCGATTGGGCCCTCAGGCACAAGTCGATAATCTACTTTTTCATGGCCATGCTCTTTGCCATCGGCAGTTTTTCCTTTATGAAAATCGGTCGTATGGAGGATCCGAATTTTACGATTCGAACCATGGTGGTAGCCGCCACTTGGCCGGGCGCTTCGCCGCAGCAAATGTCGGAGCAAGTAACGGATAAGTTGGAAGAAAAAATCCGCGATTTACCGGGTCTTGATTATACAAAAAGTTTTACCGACGGCGGTAAGACGGTCATTTATATTAATTTAAAAGAATCGGTTAAAAGCGATGAGGTACGGGCCGTTTGGACCGAAGTTCGTCACATGATTGAGGACGAATGGTCGAGCCTCCCTTCCGGTGTGCAGGGACCTGTCATTAATGACCGTTTTGACGATGTGTACGGCACAATTTACGCCCTCACCGGCGACGATTATTCCTATGAAGAAAAAAGGGCCTACGCCGAAGATATTAAGCGCGTTTTACTGAGCGTGCCGAATGTAAAACGGATAGATTTAAAAGGTGTGCAAGAACAGACTCTTTATGTAGAAATGAATAAAGATAAATTGTCGGCCTACCAAATTAGTGCTCAGACGATTTTGAATGCTTTAAAACAGCAAAGCTCCATGGCACCGGCCGGCATGATTGATACGGACACCAATAATGTGTATTTGCGTGTGAACGGTCTTTTTGACAGCGTTGATTCAGTTCGTGAAATGCCGCTTCAAGTGAATGGTCAGACTTTGCGTTTAGGGGATATTGCCACGGTTCGCATGGATTATGAATCACCACAGAGCCCGTTGTTCTACTATAATGGCAAACCGGCCATCGGCATTGCCGTTTCTATGGATCCGGGGGCCAATAATATTGAATTCGGTAAGGCGTTGGATGCTAAAATGGCGTCCTATAAAGATCCCTTGCCGGTGGGCCTCGATGTGAGTCAGGTATCCAATCAACCAAAAGTGGTAGATGAATCTATCAGCGAATTTACCCGCTCATTATTTGAAGCTATCGTTATTGTATTAATCGTCAGCTTTATATCCCTTGGTGTGTGCAGTGGGATTGTGGTAGCTCTTACCATACCGGTCGTAGTGGCCAGTACCTTCGTGGGCATGTACGCTGACGGTCTTGAGTTACATAAAGTAAGCCTCGGTGCCTTAATCATCTCCTTAGGCCTCTTGGTAGACGATGCGATTATCGTTGTAGAAATGATGACCCTCAAAATGGAAGAAGGGCTCAATACGCATGATGCGGCCACTTTTGCCTATAAATCAACAGCCTTTCCGATGTTGAGCGGTACCTTGATTACCTGCTGTGGCTTCTTGCCAATCTTCTTATCCGAAGGTTCGGTAGCCGAATTTACCCATGCTTTATTTATCGTTGTGGCCATGGCTTTACTCTTGTCTTGGTTTGCGTCGGTGTTGGTAAGTCCCGTATTGGGCAGTAAGTTAATTCGTATTAAACCGGGTCATGAAGAAACCAGAGCTATGCGGATACAAAAGTCATTTTTAGCTCGTTTTGAAAAATTCCTCCACTGGGCTCTCGGTCATCGCCGTACGGTCCTTATCACAACCTTAGTGTTATTCTTCATTTCTTTGGTAAGCGTGCCGCTTATTAAAGTAGAGTTTTTCCCGGCTTCCACAAGACCGGAAATTATGGTAGCCATTCAGTTCCCGCAGAGTTCATCGTTGCAATATACGAAGAATCAGGCGGAACAGCTGGATAATCTTCTCAGTGGTGATAAACGCATTGAGCATTATTCGGCCTATGTCGGTGAAGGGGCACCGCGCTTCGTCCTTACCTTGGAACCGGAAGTTGAGCGCAACAATTACATGCAATATGTGATTGTAGCTAACTCTTTGGAAGATAGAAACAGATTATACAAGGATTTGAATGAAAAATTAAAAGATGAATTTCCGTCAGCTTTAATTAATATGGACTTTATTCAGACCGGTCCGCCTTCCAAATATCCGATTATGTTCCGTGTGTCCGGTCCTGATATGGTCAAAGTAAAAGAAATTGCCACCGATGTGAAGGCTGTTTTCAAAGAATACCCTGAAATCTCGGATATTGCCGAAGATTGGCCGGATAATACACCGAATATTGAAGTGCATATTGACCCTGCCAAAGCGCGCTTGATGGGCGTTGACAGCTATACAGTAGCGACAGATTTGCAAAGTAAAATTTCCGGTGTAACCGTGGGCCAATACTATGTGGGCAATCAGACGATACCGATGAAATTTAAACTCAGCGGTAACGAAGATCACAATATGAGTGTTTTGCAAAATATTCCGATTCAGACCGGTTCCGGCGCCTATGTGCCACTCAGCCAGATTGCCAATATATCCTTGGGCAATGAAGACGGTATTATTTGGCATCGCAACATGGCACCGACTATTACGGTACACGGCAATGTACCGCCTAATGTAATGGCTGATTCGCTGGCTAATGAAATTAATGAAAAATTGGACAACCTGAGAGCGGATTTGCCGGCCGGTTATACCATTGAAGTAGATGGCTCCGCCGAACAGAGTAACATCGCCCTTAATAACTTAAAAGGGCCGATGCCGATTATGATCTGTCTCATTATGGTTATCCTCATGTTCCAGCTTAAAAAGATATCCCTTATGATTATGGCTCTGTTAACGGCGCCATTGGGGCTTATCGGGGTTGTGCTTACCATGCTCTTAACCAATACGCCGATGGGCTTTATGGTGGTTTTGGGCGTTATATCCTTAAGTGGCATGATAATCCGAAACTCTATCATTTTAATTGACCAGATTGAGTTACACCGGAGTGAAGGACAAACGACCTATGATGCTATCGTAAGTTCCACAATCTTGCGTTTCCGGCCGATTATGCTCACCGCTTTGGCAGCAATTTTAGGTATGGTGCCGCTCATGCGCAGTGCCTTTTGGTCACCTATGGCTATTGCCTTCAGTGGAGGCCTTTTTGTGGCGACCATTTTGACATTAATCGTGCTGCCCGTCATGTATGCTCTATACTTTAAAGCGGAAGAGAAATAAGACAAGAGCCATAGGGAAAGTTAGTATTAAATGACGGATATTTATCAAAAGAAGTGATTTTTTGCTGGTAATTCTGTTATTATTACGATAAAATTTAATCAAAGCATATTGCGTAGATTGTGTAATATATGATTAAATAGGTAAGTAGACATTGCCAATAACAGTGAAAAGGAGCTAATACGATGAGTAACGTAGCATATTATGCCATTCATTATGGGGTGGATGAAAAGGGATATATTGCCTTTAATAAAGACAATAAAGAAATGACAGTAGTATTGCCTGATGAAACTTGGCAAAAAAAGATTTGGGATTATTTGCATACACCGCAAACTATTGAAAAAGCAGTAAGCCTTGATGTATATGAAACGGTAACGGTAAATCCTGCTGAATCCTTGGAAAACTTAAAATTAGCTTTAACCGTTATGTGGGAACGTACGGACGTTCAAGTCGATTGGAGCCGCCCGGTTGAAATCGACGGCGAATTTAAGTTCCCTGAATAAGTAATGGACGACCTGTGTTGTTAGTAAAAATTGGCAGAACATGTCATTTTTGAGCGAACAAATTAAAAGTTATACACCGGTTATAAACTAAAAAATAGTACATACTGACGAACATATCCACAGATTATGCACATGAATCTGTGGATATGTTGTGTATAGCTTGTAAGTAAGTAGTAAAATTTGGTGCATAAGTGAACGAAAAAGTGTATAACTCTGTGTATAAACCGTGGATAACTTGTAAATGAGTGCTTAAGAATATAGGTATATTGCGAGATGTGAACATTCCGTTTATAATATAGTTTGTAAAGTGTTTTAATTTAATACATACATGCGTCTATAGCTCAGTAGGATAGAGCAGCAGTTTCCTAAACTGCGTGTCGGTGGTTCGATTCCGCCTAGGCGCACCAAATAAAAACCGGCACTAGTGGTTTCATAATTGTAAATTATGAAGATAGACCATGGAAAGCCGGTTTTTTGCTAAGTTAAAGTAGAAAAACTAAAAATGTATTGATTACAAAATTGAAAATTAATTATATAATTATGTTATATTCTTTCTATCATAATAAAGTATAATCTTTTGAAAAATATTTGAATTATGAAATTAACAATATAAAAATGCTGATTATAACTGAAGTTGTGAGTCCTATAATCTTTTGACAATCTTTTGAAAAGTTTTTAAATTTGGGTAAGTAATCATAGAAAAGGTAGATTATTACTGGATTTTTAATAGAAATAATCTTTTGACAATCTTTTGAAAATATAATTTTAATTCGAAATATATATTATTTAGAAATGAGTGATAGATTAAGATGATTGAACTTAAGGGTGAAAATGAATATATTGAATATAAAAAATCGAATAAAAAGTTATCTAATGATATATGGGAAACATATTCAGCTTTTGCTAATACATTTGGGGGAAAGATAATACTTGGGATTAGTGAAGAGCAAGGAAAGTTTATCGTAACCGGTGTTGAAAATCCAGATAATATGATTAGTGATTTTTGGGTTACGATTAATAACCAACAAAAAATTAGTAAAAATATATTAGATAATAGGTGTATTCAAAAAATATTATTAAATGGAAAGACCTGTATTGAGATTACAGTACCGGAAGCGCATATAGAAGAAAAACCCATATATCTCAATGATAATTTATCTAAAACATATATCAGAAGGTTTAGTAGTGATCAATTAGCAACAAATGATGAAGTCGCTTCTTTTATGAGAAACAGATCTGGTAATCAGGATGCTACTACATTAGATAATTATGATATTCGAGATTTAAATTCAGTTACAATTTCTAAGTATAAAGACTATCTGTATCAATATACTAAAGATGAGTCAATTTTTGATAAAAGTACAAGTGAGTTTTTAACATATATCGGGGCTCAGACTGTTGATAGAAATGATGGTCGTAAATCAAAGCTTACAGAAGCAGATTTCCACATTTTCATTTAGATTTTTTTAATAGAACAGGCGATACGGAACGTTGGATTGATAGAGTTTCTTTTGGAGATTTAAATTATCCTAATCTAAATATATTTGAGTTTTATTTATCCGTAACAGAAAAGTTAAAAGCTTTATTGTTAGAGCCGTTTGAGTTAACTGATAATATGACGAGAAAGTCTACAGGAAAATTACAAGAAGCATTACGAGAAGCTTGTATTAATATGTTAGTACATGCAGATTATCATAATACATTATCAACTATAAGTATAAATGTATATAAAATGTTTTATATATTTAAAAATCCGGGATGCTTAAGGGTTACAAAAGCTGCATTTGTACAAGGTGGGCAATCAAATCCAAGAAATAATATTTTAGCTACTCTATTTAGAAAAATAGGCTTATCTGAACGAGCAGGTTCTGGTGGTCCGGTTATTTTTAGCTTACAAAGTGAATATGATTTTAGATTACCACAAATTGAAACTACTTTGAATGAAACGGAGTTAAAAATTTGGACAGTAGAACCAATTAATTCTATTGAAAATATAGATGAGGAATCTAAAATGGTTTATCAAGTGATAGTAGAAAATCCTGATATAACAGTTAGTAAGCTAGTAGAATATACTAAATTTACAAGATATAGAATTTATAAGATAATAGAAATTCTAGAAAACAATGAACTAATTATGCATACAGGTGAAACTAAAAATAGAAAGTATCAAAAGAGTCCATCGACATTAGATAAGTTTATTGATCTAGATAATATGAGAAAAGATATTGAAAAAAGTATTATAAATTAATTGAAACCAAATAATATAAAGGAGTTATTATGCCACAATTAATTTTCAAAGGTGTTACACCTGATATCGTTCAAAAGTTAAGTATTACTTTACCTAAACAGTTGGCTGAATTATCTGATACGCCGGTAGATTATTTTACCTTAGAATGTCCGGAAACGAAATATTTTCGAGACGGCAAAATCCATGATATGTATCCTTTGGTAGAAGTAGTGCAATATGATCGTGGTGTAGCTATGGAAAAACAAATGGCTCAGTGCATTGCTGATGCGGTTAAAGCTGAAGGTTATGATGTGTGCGAAGTGTATTTTATCCATATCGGCAAAGATGATTACTATGAATTTTAATATTTAATTAAAAACTCCTCACAGGACTCAAACATCTGTGAGGAGTTTCTTTTTGTATCATGTTTTTACTTCTTCTTCACCACCGAAATAATGGTAACACCCTTACCATAACTATGGGAAGCAATAACCTGATTCCGTGCATTCGAGGTACTGGTAGCTGTTACTGTTGTTGCATTGACGCCGCCTCGGGAGGTCGGACTATCACTTTTATATCTAAACTTAACTTCATAACGACCGCTCATAATGAAACATCTCCCTTTCATAAAAATACAGTATCATAGTAAGCCTGAAAAATACATTTATAGTAAAAAACAGTGATAATACCTATAAATCCATTATATATATAAAAATGTATAATAGCAACGGATAATATACATAATTGATATTCATTCACAAATTGCGTATTAATTATACAAAATACTCATAAGACGAGCGATTCATTAAATATTTGAGTAATTTTTGCAGATACTAATCAAGAAAAAGCGATAAAAATCATAACAATAAGTTGAATTTGAAAATGTTTTTATGGGGTGGATATTACATCTTATTTTTATAAAATTAAAAGAGATTAAGAGAAAAAGTGTTAAATGGTAAATTAATTTTTGTTTAAACATAATAAAACATAAAAATTATTCTATTTTATGTTATAATATACTGTATCTTTTAGTTAAATTATTATCGATAAATAATTGAACACTCTGAAAGTACACTCTATGCAATACAATCATGATGATTAGTTGTCATTT
>NZ_SVCB01000026.1 GCF_015058545.1 Veillonella sp. | reverse complement strand
TTTGGATATGTGAATCTTTTATTCCGAGCATTTTTCCTATATAATTAAGACTAGACATATTGAATAAACATCCTTTCGTTAATTGTTAGCACCTTTATTGTATCGGATTTTATTCAATATATCTTTTTTTGTGCAAAAAAAAGTAGGCGCCAAGAGGACACGCAACTAGCGTTTCTCTTTAGCGTCCCAAAATAAATTATAGAACCCTTTTTTAACTCTATAAAAAGATTTCTCTGTAATTTCGCAAGCTGTCGCGAAACAAGTGATTCTCGCGGCCGAGACCAACTATAGAGCAGAATGATATCAACGTAATAGATGTATTTGGCTTTGCCCCAAAGTATGATTCGCTACGGTTCGGCACGCTATAGTGCAACAAACGATTCCCTAAGCCGAGACCAGTTAGCAACAGAGGGGGAAGAGAGAAAATATAATTTAGAGCATAATTTGCTTCAGTCTCTAGTTACCGGTTCGAGGTAATTTGCTCCAGTGTTTTCTACGGTATGCTTTGATGCCTTCTACTACGGTGGCCGATGCTCGTGCGGCTAGTGCTTTAGAGGCTGGAGGAATTCCGTCTAATCGATAATTAATCCCTAGCTCTTTATACTTAGCCGTACCCATCACGTGGTAAGGCAGGCAGTCGATGGTTTCCAGGTTTTTCAAAGATCCTGCAAAGAAGCCGAGTCGGTACCAGCGGTCGGCGTTGTCGGTGATAGTAGGTACTACCACATGGCGCACCCAAATGGGCACATTGTGCTCGTCGATGAAGCGGGCAAATTTTAGGATTTGCTTGTTGCTTTGACCGGTTAGGGCCATGTGTTTTTCATCGTCGATTTCTTTTAAATCCAGGATTACGAGGCTTGTCACGGCCATGAGTTTTTCGTAAGTTTCGCGTTGGCTTTCTTCAAAATAGATGCCACTCGTGTCGAGGCAAGTATGAATGCCTCGTTCTCTGAAATACGTAAAGAGTTCGATAACAAAATCAATTTGCATCAAAGCTTCACCGCCGGTGACCGTGAGACCGCCGTTTTTATAAAAACTCTGATTGCGCTCAAATTGATCCCACACTTCTTCAATGGTAATATTTTTACCTTGCTGCGCATCCCATGTATCGGGGTTATGGCAATAAGCGCAACGCATCGGGCAGCCCTGTAAAAATAGCACCATCCGTACACCGGGGCCGTCAACGGTGCCCATGGTTTCTAAGGAATGAATTCGTCCAATCATAGTACGCCTTTCGTAAATTTAAAACATTGCGGAAGAGCAATTTCGGGTGAATAACGAGAAGTAAATCACAAGAAAATCAACAGTTTTTCAAAAATCAGTTACATATGACAATAGGCTCCTCGATACGGGGAGCCTATTGCACTATATATAACTACTGAGAAGGGGAGGGATAGAAGTTACATTTGTTCGTGGAAGGTACGAGAAATAACTTCATCCTGCTGTTGTTTCGTCAATTTGTTGAAGTGCACGGCATAACCGGATACACGAACGGTCAACTGTGGATATTTTTCAGGATGTTTTTGCGCATCGAGAAGCATTTCACGGTCAAACACGTTAACGTTTAAGTGGTGGCCGCCTTTTTCAGAATAGCCATCCAATAATTCTACTAAATTATCGATTTGTTGTTCGTTGCTCATATTACTTGTCCTCCTTTTCGGAAATGGAAACATTAGGCTCGCGACAGGCCAGGTTTTCATTATTGACAGGTAAACCGGTTGGCATATCGCTCTGTAAAACTGCATCAAGATCCAGATCAATGTCTAAATCGCTCATACGAACCATGGTTTCGCCGTTTTTGCCAAGCGCATCAGGAATGATGGAGAAGGTGTTGGAAATACCGTCGCTCGCATCACGCCAAGGCATTTTGGCAACGGAAGCCATGGAAGAAACAGCGCCGTGGGAGTCACGACCGTGCATTGGATTAGCGCCCGGTGCAAACGGTGTACCCTGTTTACGGCCGTCCGGCGTGCTACCGGTAGCGTTACCGTATACTACATTGGATGTAATTGTCAAAAGGGACATGGTCGGGATGCTTTCACGATAGGTAGGATGTTTACGGATTTTGTTCATGAAGGCAGATACAACGAAAGCCGCCAAATCATCAACACGGTCATCGTCGTTGCCGTATTTAGGGAAATCCCCTGTGATTTCAAAATCAACAGCTACCCCGTTTTCATCACGAATCGGTTTAACCTTCGTGTATTTAATAGCGGACAAGGAATCGGCTACTACGGATAAACCGGCAATACCGGTGGCAAACCAACGCGTAACTTTGCGGTCGTGAAGGGCCATTTCCAATTTTTCGTATGCATATTTATCGTGCATGTAGTGAATGATATTAAGGGCATTCACGTAAACGCCGGCCAACCATTCCATCATGTCGTCAAAACGTTCCATTACTTCGTCGAAATCAAGGTATTCGGAAGTAATCGGACGATATTTAGGTCCAACTTGTTTTTTGAGTTTTTCATCGACACCGCCGTTGATTGCATAAAGCAAGCATTTAGCGAGGTTACAACGAGCGCCGAAGAACTGCATTTCTTTACCGATACGCATTGGCGATACGCAGCAGGCGATAGCATAATCGTCACCGCTGTTAGGACGCATCAATTCGTCGTTTTCATACTGAATCGACGACGTTTGAATGGACAATTTAGCACAGAAACGTTTGAAACCGTCCGGCAAGCGAGGGGACCAGAGAACGGTGAGGTTCGGTTCCGGCGCCGGGCCTAAGTTGGTGAGGGTATGCAAATAACGGAAGGACATCTTGGATACCAATGGACGTCCGTCAGAGCCCATGCCGCCGATAGATTCGGTTGTCCAAACCGGATCGCCGGTGAAGAGGTTATTGTATTCGATAATGCGGGCAAAACGCACCATGCGAAGTTTCATGATGAAATGGTCAACCATTTCCTGAATTTCTTCTTCTGTGTAACGGCCTTCTTTAAGGTCGCGTTCGGCGTAGATGTCGAGGAAGACTGTGTTACGGCCGATAGACATGGCCGCGCCGTTTTGTTCTTTAATAGCGCCTAAATAACCGAAATATAACCACTGAATCGCTTCTTTTACGTCTTTGGCCGGCTGGCTGATATCGTAGCCGTAAGAAGCCGCCATGGCTTTTAATTCTTTTAAGGAACGAATCTGGTCACGAATTTCTTCACGGTCGCGAATAATCGTAGCCGTCATGTCGCCCATGGTGATGGCGAAATCTTTTTCCTTTTCCTCGATTAAACGGTCAATCCCGTAAAGGGCTACACGGCGATAGTCGCCGATGATACGACCGCGGCTGTACGCATCCGGTAAACCGGTAATGATGTGTGCGGAACGAGCAGCACGCATTTCCGGCGTATACACATCGAAAACGCCGTCATTGTGAGTTTTACGATGTTTTTTGAAAAAGTCTTCCAGCTGAGCGTCCATTTCAAAGCCGTATTCTTGCAAGGCGCTCTTAGCGGTACGCAAACCGCCGTAAGGGAACATAGCCCGTTTCAACGGTTTGTCGGTTTGAAGACCAACGATTTGTTCTAATTCTTTAATAATATAACCAGGACCGTGGGAAGATACCGAAGTGGCAATATCCGTGTCGGCATCGATAACGCCGCCCTTTTCTTTTTCTTCCTCATAAAGACGAAGAACTTCTTGCCAAAGTTTGAGTGTGCGATCCGTAGGACCGGCTAAGAATGAGTCGTCCCCAACATAGGGGTTATAGTTACGTTGGATAAAGTCACGTACATCAATGGCTTTATCCCATACACCTGTAATGAAGCCTTTCCATGCAGTATTTTGCATTGTGGCACCTCCATTAAGGAAATAAAGAATTATTATAAGATGCTTTAAGTGTATACCGAATTGGTATTTAATTCAATAATTGTAATGATATTAATTTTCGATTGTTGAAATGCTAAAAATAAAAGATGTGTAAAAATAAGACTTTTTACAACATATTTATTAAAAAATATGTCAGAAAAATAAAAATTATTGTTAGCTATCATTACGGTGTATGACTAAGAAATGTCTTTTTGGATTGTTTTGCCTGTAAAAGATAAGTTCATTTCTTATGACTATATGATAAACCGTATAATTAATAGGGTCTGTAGCTATGGCTACAAATTTAATAGGAATTAAAAATAAGCGAGAGACGTTAATGAAGAATTTTGGCAATTTTATATTCAAAATAATAAATATGGTTGAAACATATAAGTAAAAGGTGGCTTGAAATATGAAATAGTTGCACTTACAAAATGTTTATTGTAAATTTACGTTTTTACTACTAGACAAGATAAATGAAAAATGTTATCATTAAAACATAGAAAGATTGAAAAAATTAAATCTAGTGAATTAAGGTTACTTTCAAAGTAATCTATGATTATAAAATTTGATAATTCTTTTTTCGTAACAGTTTGTTATGTATTATGTTTTTATCCCCTTGGACGGGGAAGGAGGTATTTTTATGGCATACACATTACCTGAATTACCATACGCTTACGAAGCTTTAGAACCGCATATCGATGCAGAAACAATGCATTTTCATCATGATAAACACCACAACACATATGTTGTTAACTTAAACGCTGCTATTGAAAAACATCCTGAATTGGGTGAAAAAGACGTAGAAGAGTTGATTACTGACTTAAACGCTGTACCGGAAGATATCCGTACGGCTGTTCGCAACAATGGCGGCGGTCATGCTAACCATACATTCTTCTGGAACATTTTGGCACCAAATGCAGGCGGTAACCCTACGGGCGCTATTGCAGGTGCTATCGATGAAGCTTTCGGCAACTTCGAAAACTTCAAAGCTGAATTCGGCAAAGCTGCTACTGGCCGTTTTGGTTCCGGTTGGGCTTGGCTCGTAGTAAACAACGGCAAATTGGAAATCTTGTCCACCGCTAACCAGGACTCCCCGCTTAGCGACGGCAAAACTCCGGTATTGGGCCTTGATGTTTGGGAACATGCATACTACTTGAAATACAAGAATGCTCGTCCTGATTACATCGCCGCTTTCTGGAATCTCGTTAACTGGGATCAGGTAAACGCTCATTATGCGGCAGCTACTAAATAAGAGCTGACTGCTTGATGTGAGCCTCGAATGGCTCGTATAATTACATAGTTTGTGAAAACGCCCCCGCTTGCACAGCGTGCAAGCGGGGGCGCTTTTTTGTACGCCGAATAGGCATGACAAAACCCCCAGTTAAACTGGGGGTCGGTAAAAAATTCTTATAGAAAAGGAAAGAACCTCCTAATGATACAATGAAGTTGGTCTGGCAACCACAACATTTCAACTTAGGAGGTTCAA
>NZ_SVCB01000025.1 GCF_015058545.1 Veillonella sp. | reverse complement strand
TTTTTCATAACCATAGTTATTAAACCAAATCTTCGTTGTTACGAAAACTTCATCACGAGGTACGGACGTAGCATTCACGGCTTCACCCACTTCGTTTTCGTTGCCATATAAGCGCGCCGTATCAATGTGGCGATAGCCCGCATCAAGCGCGTCCAAAACAGCCTGTTTCGTGTCTTCATTCGGAATTAAATAAGTCCCAAAGGCAAGAATCGGCATTTTGACGCCATTATTTAGGATTACATAATCTTTTACGTTATTCGTTTCCATATGCTCTCACTCCTATACATCCGAATCGACCTATTATTTAGAACTATTCTTAGCTTAATAAACCTATTCTAAGCTTAATGGACTTATTCTCAGCTTAATAGACCTAATCTTAGCTTAATAGAACAATTCTTAGCTTAATAAAACTATCTACCTGTTTTTTATAACAATAAAGGCTATCTAATTTTTACAATTAAATAGCCCCATTAACATATTATTTCCCCTGGAAGTTAGGACGACGGCGTTCTGCAAAGGCACGCACGCCTTCTTTGAAGTCTTCCGAGAAGCCCAAGGTTGTTTGTAAATGTACTTCCAATTTAGCATATTCATCCCAACCGCTGAATACACTGGCCCACATCATTTCTTTCATAGCTTTGAAGGATAATTCAGGCCCTTTAGCTAAACGAGTGCAAAGACGGTCGGTTATTTTTACTAATAATTCCGGTTCGCACACTTTATAGACAAAGCCGTATTCTTTCGCTTTTTCAGCAGTTACCGCTTCACCGGTCATGGCGAGCTGCATAGCGCGGTTCATACCGATGGCACGGGTCAATAAGAACATCCCGCCCGCATCAGGTGCAAGGCCTACGTTAACAAAGGCCTGGATAAAACGGCTGTTGGTAGAGGCAATACAAATATCGGCAGCCAATACCATATTAAAAGCGGCGCCTGCTACGGCTCCGTCGGTGCTCATAACAACGGGTTTGGACATTTTTTTCATAGCAAATGAAATTTGCATAACCAGTTCAGCGATGGCTACTAACGACTGCTGGTCGTTCTCTTCAACGGCGCGTTTCATTTCCGACAAATCGCCACCGACAGAGAATACCTTACCTACCGCATTGATTAAGAGCACCCGTGCTTCCGGATCCGCTTCGGTGCGCTCAATGGCATCAAGGATTTCATTACACATAGGAATGTTAAATCCGTTCTGCACTTCCGGACGATTAAAGGTAATTGTTGCAATTTTGTTAGTTACTGAATACAAAATATTGGTATATTCCATTGATTACTCCATTTCTAATACTCGGAAACAAAAGCCTTCCTTATATTACCTAAATTACAGGATTCTAAAAAAGTGCCCTCTCAAACTTTATCTTCTACTTTGTTATTAGTATACCGAATTTCTTCGATAATGAAAAGAGGCGGTTTAAGGCTTTATCTTTTAACTTCCGAATTTATAATAGTTAGCCATGGTCATGTATACTAACCTTCATTACCTTATTTTAAAACTTTATTTTAAAACTCTATCTTAAAACTTTATTTTAAAACTTTTTCTTTCATAGCCTGAATCAGCGCTTCATCGGGACGACCATTCCCATACATTAACGCCATGCCGATAAATACGGCACCGCCAATAATATTACCTAAACTGACCGGCAAGAGATTGTTAATAAAGAACGATCCCCAACCGAGTTGTGCCAAGGCATCCGGTGTAACCCCCAATGCCGTGGCCTGTGCCACGTAAGACGGATCGGAAGCGGCCAAAATACCGGCCGGAATATAATACATGTTAGCCACACTGTGTTCAAAACCGGATACGATAAACATAAATATAGGTAAATAAATTGCCAGAATCTTACCGGACGTTGATGTGGTACTGAAGCTGAGCCAGACGGCTAAACACACGAGCCAGTTACAAAGTATTCCCAAGGCCAATGCTTGACCGAATGTAAGTGTCACTTTGCCGACCGCCAGTTTAATCGTCATGCCACCCAGCAGATTGGCGCCACTGTGCCATAGCCCGGATTGGCTTAACAACCACGCGATGCACAGCGAACCCAATAAATTGGCCATAAATACAATCACCCAATTACGCAATAAACGGTATAGGGAAACGCGCCCACATAGCCAGGCATTAGTAATCAATACATTCCCGGTGAATAACTCAGTCCCCGCCATCAAGACGAAAACCAGGCCACCCCCAAAAATCAGGCCCGCTACAACTTTACCTAAACCGTACCATGCGGGCAGTGCTAATAAATTAAACGCCCCCATCGTTGACGCCTGCGAAGCAAACGCAATAAAGGCGCCGCCTAAAAAGCCCAGAATCAACAAGGTCCGAAAGGACGAGTTCGCCTTTTTCTCCCCTATGGCCAAAGCGAGAGCCGTTGTTTCTACAGGTTTCAACAATTTTGGATCATTCATAAAAAAATCGCCTCCCAATAACTGACTGCTATATGCATACTGCTACATATGAACTGCTACATGCATAATGCTACATATACACTATTACATATACACTGCTATTTTATAATGACCACTTAGTCATTAACGGCTGACCGATAAAAGCTACCTACTTTTATCAAATATTTACGAACTTTTGTAAAATGAGCCCATGTGACTCCACACGCTGAACCTCTGACATGATTTATCTTTTTAATTGTAGCATAAAACACGATATTTGTGTTGTACTAAATTCAAACGTCCTTTGCCCTTAGCTCTATTACAATTCTTTTACAAATACTTTACCGCCTTTTTTCTGTATCTTTTTTTAGCCCTTTGATAGGATAAAGAGAGCAGAAGTTCATTTTTATTTGATACATTAGGAGGTATTTTCATGAACGGAAAGCAGCATTTACGTAAAATGGTATTTTTTGCTTTAGCAGGTGCCTTAGCGTTCGGTCTTAGTACGCCCGCAGTCCAAGCAGCAGCTCCTCCAGTGAGTGTAGTTTCTCAAGCAAACTTACCTGCCACGGCTGTGACAAGTAACGCAATTAAAGTAATGCCTATTAACCAGGCAAAATTCTGGCAGGGTCAACGTTTTGACTTTGAAGTGGAATTACCGCTTACTACTACAGAAGTAGCAGTAACTATCAACGGTGAAGACGCTACTAAAGTTTTCAAACAAGACGCAACAATCACCCAATACGCCGATCATATTTCCTATCGCATTAACGATGTGTCCTTCAAAGACACCGGCGACAAACGCGTTAACGTAGTTGCTAACACAGCTCAAGGCGCAATCAGAAAAATGGCTAACTACAAAGTAGTTAACGAAAAAGCTCAAAAGAAAGCTAAAAACGTTATCCTCTTCGTTGGCGACGGCATGAGCATGCAAGCTAAAGAAGTAGCTCGTATTCTTTCCAAAGGCATGAGCGACGGTAAATTCAACGACGTTTTGGCTATAGAAAAAATGCCTCACATGGCTCTTATCACTACTTCCGGTTATGACTCCATCGTAACGGACTCCGCCAACAGTGCTTCCGCTTACAACACCGGTAACAAATCCGTAGTTAACGCTATGGGCGTGTATGAAAACAGCACTCCTGACCCAATGGATGATCCAAAAGTAGAAAATATCTCTGAAATCATTTCCCGTGCGAAAGATATGTCCTACGGCATGGTAACAACTGCGGCTGTAACTGACGCAACTCCGGCTGCCGTAACGGCCCATACTCGTCGCCGTGGCGAACAGAACTTCATTGCAATGGACTTCTTAAATCGTAAAAACCCACCGGCTGTTGTATTGGGCGGCGGTTCCCAGTTCTTCTTGCCATTGGAAACTCCTGGTTCCAAACGTAAAGACAATGTGAACGTAATCCAAGAGTTCAAAAACAAAGGCTACCAATTTGCCGGTAACAAAACTGAACTTGCTCAAACTACAGCTGACAAACCAATCCTCGGTTTATTCACCCTTAACACTATGAACGTTTACATGGATCGCGAATTCTTACCTGAAAATCCATCCGTGCTTAAAGGTTTCAACGATCAACCTGGTCTTTTGGATATGACTAAAAAAGCCGTTGACGTATTAGAAAAGAACCCTAACGGTTTCTTCCTTATGTCTGAAGCCGGCTCCATTGACAAACAATTACATACAATGGATTGGCAACGTGCCGCTTATGACGCTATCGAATTCGACCAGACTATCCAATGGGCTCAAGAATACTCCAAAGCTCATGGCGACAACACTTTGATTATCGTAGTAGCTGACCATGCTCACGGTATCAGTATTACCGGTACTTACAGCGAACAAGATGGCAAAGTAGGTCGTGAAGCAGTTCGTGTATACGGTGATGCAGGCTGGCCTACATTCATCGATACTAACCGCGACGGCTTCCCTGATAACCCTGATGCTGACGTAACCTTAGCTGTTCAATACGCTAATGCTCCGGATCATTATGAAAACTATCGTTTCCAAAATGAACCAACCAGCCCTGCTACAGCCGGCAAAGACGGTCTTGTAATCGCTAACCCTAAACGTGCTCCACAAGGCGCTCGCTTAGTACAAGGCAACTTACCTACAACTACCGGTGAAACCAGCGAAGTTCACTCCGCTGACGACGTAGTACTCATGGCTCAAGGCCCTGGTTCCGAATACTTCCACGGCGTTATGGACAACACTGAAGTATTCTTCGGTATCCTCCGTGCCCTTGGCGTTGACGGCAACAAAGATAACAACAAATAATTTTTTACAAGGATGTGACTAGGAACAATGATGCAATTAAAACAGTGGCTACGCCCTTTAATACTTGGCCTCGTAGTACAGCTTGCAGTTGTCATGGTGCCCAACACGGCTTTGGCGGCTTGGCTGAATTTTGAAGACATGTATGCAGGCGCAACTTCAGAAGGGCTTATTCTATCGGATAGCTTATTGTCATTAAATGGGCAAAATGTAACGATGCAAGGTTATATGGCTCCACCGTTAAAACCGACCATCAACTTCTTTGTGCTCACAGAAACACCTATGGCCATCTGTCCCTTCTGCTCAACTGATGCAGATTGGCCTAGTGATATTGTAGTCGTTTATATGGACGATTCCGTAACGGCTTTGCCTTATGACCAGGACATTACCGTATCGGGACAATTGGAAGTAGGCAGCTATGTAGATGGTGAAACAGGCTTTGTAAGTCTTGTTCGCCTCCGTGGTGCTGAGGTTTATTAATATGTTGACGATTCAAAATCTGACCCGTCAATTTCCTGACGGCGACACCTTGATTACCGTATTGGACTTGCCTACCTTTGAAGCACCAACCGGTAGTCAATGGTGTTTGACCGGCGTTAGCGGCAGTGGCAAGTCCACCTTACTTCAGTGCATAGCCGGACTCCTACAACCGACTACCGGCACGATTCAGGCGGATGATGTCAGTTTGACCGAAATCAACGCAAAAGAACTCGATCATTGGCGCGGTCAACAAGTTGGTTATATTTTTCAAGACTTCAATCTGCTCAGTTTTTTAACAGCCGAAGAAAACATTATAAGCGGTGCCTTCTTTGCCAATCGTTTTACGCACAAAGAGATGACCGATGAAGCGGTAAAACTCATGGACATCATGGGGCTTACCAATCTCCGTCACAAAAAGCCGACCCAATTGAGCAAAGGTGAGCAACAACGCGTGGCTATTGCCCGGGCGCTTATAAAAAAACCTTCCCTACTGTTAGCCGACGAACCGACAGCCAGTCTTGATGCCGCCAACAGTGCCATCGTTATCGACTTATTGCGCAACTACAGCACGGAAGCTAATGCCACCTTACTGATTGCCAGTCACGAAACGACTGTTATTTCTCAATTTACTAATCAATTACACTTAACAAAGCGAGGTTCTCATGATTCGTAAAATAGCCTGGCAGCAGCTCTGGTCCAAACCTCTGACCACATCGCTCCTGCTTCTCGTCATGGCGCTCGCGGTAGCCTTAAGTGTATTGGTAGTTTCCTTGGGTAGCGGACTGCAGCGTGGACTCATCGCCGCGACCGAACCCTTTACTCTACTCGTAGGCTCTCCCGGAAGCAGCCAACAGTTTGTACTTAATACCGTCTTTTTACAAGACAAACCCCTTTCCAATATCAGTTACCAAGAAGTTACTCAATTACGCGCCAATACTAAACTTGTAAAACAGGCCATACCTTTAGCTTTTGGCGATAGTGTAAAAGGGTTTCGCTTAGTTGGTACCGAGCCTGAAATTTTTGCCGTACGAGCCGATAATACTAAACCTGAATGGCTGCGCCTCTCATCGGGCCGTCCGTTCCAAACCCCTTTTGAAGCCGTTATCGGCCAAGATGTGGCAAAACAATTAGGCCTGGCTCTAGGTGATACCTTCTACTCCACACATGGTACTTTGGCAAAAGGTAAAGAGCATCAAGAAGAAAAATTTACGGTTGTCGGTATATTAGCCGATACCGGCGGCCCTTATAATCAAGCCGTTTTGACACCTATCGAAAGCATTTGGGAGCTCCATGCTCACGGTCATAAACCAAACCGAGTACAAGGACAACTCCCGACCGCCGCTCAAACTCAAGAGCAAGTGCAAGACCAAGATCACCCTCACGACCTTTCTGAAAAAGGCGATGTGACGGCTATCATGGTAGAACCGGTAGGTTTCGGACAAGCCTATACCCTAGCAGCCCAATATATCAAACGTAAAGATGCTCAACTCGTATTCCCCGCCCAAGTCATTACCCAACTCTTCAACCTCATGGGGCGTGGTGAAAAAGTATGGCAACCTATCGGTTACTTATTAATCGGGCTTGCCATGGCCGTTGTTTTGGTAACTGCTTATTTGGCAACGGTGAATCGACTCCGCGATTACGCCATCTTAAAAGCGCTCGGCGCAACACAAAAGCAGCTGTACAGTATTTTGATACAGCAAACGGCCTATGTAATAGGTCTTGGCGCAGTCTTTGGCTGGCTCATGGGCTTTGGCGCCTACCTCGGCCTGGCCTATGCCTTAAACACCAGTTCAGCCATTATCATACCGCTGGCCATCTCCTCAGCGTCTTTGCAACTCACCCTCCTTTGCATAGTCGTCGGCCTCGCGGTAAGCCTCTTGCCGGTGTACGCATTCCACCGGAAGGCAAAACAATTACATGATGTAATGAATTAACACACGTTTTACACAATCTCACCTACGCATAAAGGGATATATCACGAAGAACTACCCACTCTTCGCTGATATATCCCTTTTGTATTACACGCTAGCTTTATATTACACGTTAGCTTTGTATTGCACTTTAACTTTATATTGAAAAAGCCCTCCAGCTGTGGAGGGCTTTTTTACTGAGTTATATGAGATTCTTACTTCACATAGCTCTATTAGAGTCTAACCTATAAGCAGCATCTTATTTAACAACTACGAAAGCACCACTGCCTACAAGCTCTGCCAAATTCGGTAAAACTAAGGCTTCATAAGTTTCGGGAGCCTGAGTCATGGTAAATACAACCTGACGATTATTGCGAACCAAACCTTCAAACAAACGGAGTAACCCTTTTTGTACCGATTCATCCGCTTCACGTACTACATAATCAAACTCGCTGATTAAAAGCATATCGATGCGCACGAATTCTTCCATGAAGTCGGCCACATAACCGTAAGTCACGCTGTCGGTATACGCTTCCACCAAACCTTGACCGGTAAATTCTTTAATTACAAGATTCGGCGTAAGATCCAAAGATTCGCGCTTTACGATTTCGCCGACGTTTTCCATTTTGGCAACTGTCCCTACTACTACAAGCGGATTATGCGCATCAGCACCCAAAGCAGCCGCTACGGTATCAAAGGTATGACGCGCGTCAGCTTTTACAATAGTATCAGTCTTCTTTAAAATATCGGTATTAATTGTTTCTGTCATGCTATATCTCCTTATAAACTTTTATCCTTATATTTTTATTAAATCTATTTGTGAACTATATTCAATATTTTCACTATTTTATATTATAGCAGAAAATGGCTAATCTTTATAAGAAAAAATAGTTATCCTGTTTCTGTCATAAAATCAAAAATTTTTTACAAAGTTTTTCGTGCCTGATAAATACATCTCATCAGAACAGAAAAATCGGCAACCGAATACTCGGTTGCCGATAAGTCCTCATACCTATCTACTACATTGTTAATAACATATGAGAAGTAGAGTAACAATCTGCTGATTGAATTCTTTAACGATGAGCAAATATGTCGGACTCTCCCCAGTCCTTAATTGACACTACTTAACTTTGGATGCCAAAGCAGCCGCTTCAGTACGTTTACGAATTGCGTCAATCAAAGGCTTAACTTCCAAAAATTCTGCATCCGTCAAACGGAATGTACGACCTTTGCGGTCGAATAATGATTTTTTGCGACCTGAGCCCGCGCGTTTGCCGCCCCACTTGTTAGTTTTCATAACGATCCTCCCTTGGGAAATGCGTAACACTGCCATGCAAAAAAATAACTATTCTTCTCTGTTTCTAGTATATACTATTCAAGCGACAAAATTCAATATTTTATTTCATGTATACCTTAAACTTTTTCAAATTGTTTACATCTTTCAAAACTATAAATCAAATTTCTTGTTTATACGGCGTATTTTATCAAAATAAGCCGAATGGAGTATTCAAAAAAATAAATTATTTTTAATTATGTCTGATTTCTTAAGTATCATAATTTAAATTTATAAAAATTTGATGCATCAAAGTGAAAGGTATTAATAAAAATTTTTAAAACAAATTATTCTATTACCGCTCGGCAAGCATTAACCACCGTTCCGTTTTAGCATCTAATTTTGCCGCCGCATCGGCACGTTCTGCCATAGTCTTTTCCATGGCTTCGTAATCGCCGCCCGCTTGATTAAGCATGGCATCATAAGCTTTTAACAGACCTTCTAACTCAGAAATATCCAGTTCTAATTGAGCAAGCTCCGCCTGCTCTGCCTTTGTAAGTGGTTTAGACGCCGTAGGAGCCGCTTTTGCCGTAATTGAGGTATCATTACTCTCATCAGAAACAAGCGCGCCCTTAGAAGCGATTTTATCGCTTTTCGGCTCATTTTTAACATCCCCTGTTCCGGTTTGGGCGGTACCTGCCTGCTGCCCCACTACACCGCTATTTAATTTACCACCCGCCAAAACACCAATGCCACTGTCCGCTTCCATTTCATCCAACATATCACGATATTCCGAATACGCCCCATGGACAATTTCAATTTGACCGTTCCCCTTAAATACGAATAATTTATCGACGACGCGATCTAAAAAGTAACGATCATGGCAAACGGTAATTACAATACCGCTAAAAGAGTCCAAGAAGTCTTCCAACACTTCCAGCGTCGGAATATCCAAATCATTAGTCGGTTCATCCAATAAGAGCACATTAGGGGCGCTCATGAGGAGTTTTAACAAGTACAGGCGGCGCTTTTCACCGCCCGATAGTTTGCGAATCGGTACACCATGGAGTTCCGGGGTAAATAGGAAACGTTCCAAAATCTGACCGGCACTCAATGTACTGCCATCAGCCAACACCATGTAGCGATGGTCTTCCCGAATATAATCCAATACACGCTGGTCTTCATCAAATGCCGGCAATTCTTGCGTAAAATGCGCTATACGGACCGTTTCACCGCGGCCGAGGGTTCCTGCATCCGGTTCGAATTTACCGTCCAATAAGCCCATAAATGTGGATTTACCGATGCCATTCGGTCCTACGATACCGATGCGGTCATGACGAACCACATGATACGTAAAATCCTTCACAATCGGAATATCACCGCGACTGAAGGTTAAGTGTTCAATATCAAAAATAGTCTTGCCCAAACGGCTTTTAAGAGCAATCGGATCCAAGGTATCGGCACGACGCGCCACATCCTGGGCTTTTAAGGTTTCATAACGCTGTAAACGGGCTTTTTGCTTCGTCGAACGCGCTTGAGCCCCACGGCGTACCCAGGCCAGTTCTCGTTTCAAGAACTGATGGCGTTTTTCCGCCGTCGCCGCTTCCCGTTCTTCCCGGTCCGCCTTCAAGGTTAAAAATGTCTCATAAGTCCCTTCATAGCTATAAAAATGACGGTCTGAAAGTTCTAAAATTTCATCGCTCAAGGCATCCAAGAAATAGCGGTCATG
>NZ_SVCB01000024.1 GCF_015058545.1 Veillonella sp. | reverse complement strand
TAGGACGACCAAAAGTTGAACGCCACTTGCACGACGAAGATGAGCGACAGCCACAGAATAGGCTTTTTCAAAATACCGCGCACCATGGCCCGCCAGAGGGGCATCATAAGGTAAAACCAGAGCAAAATAACCATGAAATACAAATGGTAGTAGCCGTTGCCAAAAAACAGTGCCGGCAATAAATACCGCGGCGTTAAGCCACTGAAGTTGCCCACCGTCGCCCCGGCATACGCAATATATAAAATAGACCAAGCAATATAGGGGAACAGGACAACGCGCGAACGGCGCCACAAAAAGTCCTTATAAGAAAACTCGTCGAAGCTTGACGTGTGGTAAAACAAACCGAAGGCTGACAAAAAGAAAAATGCCGGCACGGTAAAGCGCGATAAAATCTCGAGCAAACCGATTAACTGCACGTTGGCTTGCGGATTGGCGAGAGCAAAAGAGCCTACGTGTATGCCGATAACGCCGAGCATACAGAGGCCGCGCATATAAGTTATTTCCGGTAAAAAGGCCTGTTTCAATACAGTATCTCCTCTCTAACACAAACGGGACGAAGGACTAAGCCCTCCGTCCCGTATATATCTGTTACTTCTTTTGGTAAATTGCGTATTACCGGTATTGGCTGCAATTTACTTATTGCTGACGGCTGAATCGCAGCCGTTTACTCATTGCTACTAATGAATCAGCAGCAATTTTGTTGCAACTTGATTCAGCAAATCGCTTATTCCTGCGTTACCGGAATTTGCGTGGACATACCGCCCGTAGCAGGTGCTGCCGTAGTGGCTGCAGGTGCCGCACCACCGGCCGCAGCGGCTGCTGCCGCTTTAGCTTCTGCTTCGGCCTTAGCTCTTGCTTCCGCTTCCGCTTTGGCCTTGGCTTCCGCTTCACGCTGTAAGCGTAATTCTTTCTGGAGCGGTGCTATCGGCTGATCGTAAACCGTAATATCTGTTTCGAATAAACGTCCCCATGGGAAGCGTGCAGAAACAGTACGCGGATCAATCTTCAAATATTTTTCGGCAAAATCCTGAACCCGTTCGCCCATGTAGCTTTCCAATTTTTCATTCAAAGTACCGGTGTAGCGTACATTGTCGGTGCGAATGGAGTCCTGCATGCGATAAATATCTTTGCGGATATTCGCCTGGTAAGCCCAGTTATCCAAGTATTGTTGCGTCAACATATCGCGATGAGCCTGGGTCGGCATGGCTTTACCTAAAATGCCTTGAGCAATAGCATAACCTACGGTGTTACTTGCGGTGTTCCAGCCATTATAGGCATCTACTTTGTAAAGCAAATCGCGTTTGAAGAGTCCATATACGAAGGTATTGTCAGCACCGTTGGAATAAGAAATATCGGCAATACTTACCGGTACATTCTGCTCAATGGCGGTCTGGATTTTGTCTAAAAAGGCATTCGTGCTGGCAGAAATCATCGGGAAATTTTCAAACGCTTCCGATTCGCCGGTCACTTTGCCAAGCGGCGTATTTACGGCCAATAAAATGTCCGGTTTACCTTTAGTGGCTAAGGTGCCACCTACGGCTTCCACATGTTCCGCAATCGTCTTCGCAACGGTCTGATCTTCGTAATGAGGTACCGTTTCACCGGCGCCGCCCAACGGATAAATTACTTCAAAGGACGGTTTTAAATTATTGCGGTCTACATGAGCACGAGCAATGAGCAACAAGCCGAGCTGATCGGCGCCTGGGAAGCTGCCGTAACGGTCAATGTTAAGACCTTTGCTGTATAACTTCAAATAACGACTTTCCAAAGCCGACTGCGATAAAGTACTCGTATCGTCATGACCTAAGGCGAAATATTTGAAAACTCCTTTACGGGTTTCATCAATAAGCGCACGGTTAACCGTCATATTCTTCTGACGGCGGTTAAACCAGTCTTGTAAGTATTCAACCGGCACCGTAGCAGTCAGTTGTACCAAGGAAGACTGTTCTTCTTGGGTCAAATTACCGGCATCCATTTTGTCCTGCAAAGCAGCAATTTGGAAAATCGTCGGGCCGTATTCGTCATAATAGGATGGCTCTACCCCGCCCCCACTGGCACGTGGCGAACGCATTACGGTACCGAACGCATAAATCGGTACATTCGGGAACTTGTCATGCAAAGTTCCGATTTGTTTCGTGCGATTCAACAACGTATTCAAGGATAAGTTGTGTTTACGGGAGTCAACCAAACCACCATATACCAAGGTGTCCGTGCTGAGCACCATCACATCAGCGCGGCCGGCGTTTTCATCAACCCACTGCCAAATCTTATCCGCTTCACCATGATAGTTTTTGCCGGAAATCAAATAATCCGGTGGCGTAATTACCGTATAACCGGCCCCTTCCGCCGTATCAACAGTATAAGATAAGCTAACGGGACGGTTATCTTGCGGTACAAATAAAATGGTAGCCGCATCTACCTGCGATGTTCCCCATAAAACAGCAGCCGCTAAAGCCCCTGCCAGCCAGGAAAATCGTTTTTTCAATACACTCACTCCTTCTTCTGTCTCTCATTATATTTTATACAAACAACACTTAAATTTCTTTGCCGACTCACATTGATGTGGATTCACATTGAATAGCTTTTGCTCGGCCTACATCTTTTTCTTCGAGATTTTTGTCAAAAATCTTGTAATCTCTAGTATTATATCATATTTTATTATATTAAAACATATCGAACTTGACTAATATAAGAGGAATACACGGACTGCTCTACTTATTTAATCCGAGGTAAACTCCAATCATTTAATGCCCAGCCTGCTCTACTTATTTAATGCGCGGTAAACTCCAGCTATAACGAATGGCCAAGGTGCGAATCACAACTACGATGATAAAGGCACTATATGAGGCCATTTGCCACATGCCTCCGTAGTAAAACGCACAATACACGATACCGCCGATAATCGCCGGCAAAGCGTACACTTCTTCACGCAGTACCGATGGTACGCGCTGCGCCAAGATGTCGCGAATAACGCCGCCACCTACGGCCGTCAACAAACCTAAGATAACACTCAAGACCGGCATATCCGGGTAATTGTACATGCCGATACCGGCGCCGGTAACCGTAAAAGATGCGAGCCCCAATGTATCCGCCGCTAAATACATACGGCGAACCCACCGAGTCCCGATATAGTGATCGCTGCGCGAACGGTAAATAAGGAACATAATAAATGTTACGGCAATAACAGTTCCCACATAAACGGCCGTCCGTAGCGAATTCGGCGGAATATTACCAACGATCAAATCACGCATTATACCGCCGCCGATGGCTGTCGCCAAGGCCAAGACGAGCATGCCAAAGATATCCATGCGCCGTCCGATACCCACTAATGTGCCGGAAACCGCAAAGGCAATGGTGCCCACCATGTCAAATATAAGCCATAATAATTCCAAGATGTTTACTCCTTAATGTAATGTACAAAATGAAATAATGACCTCTCTATGTCTCAATAAATATATCATCTCATTATAGCACAATACGGTGTTTAAAGTCCCCTATATACGGATAGTATCGTGTAAAATCCGTCAAATATTTCAGGCATAATATTTAAATACTTTAATTGCCCTTTTTAGGCATGAATACTGTATAATAGAATTAAGTTTTCAATTAATTTTTTTATTTACTTATCAATTTACTTTTCCAATTAGAAGCAAATAAGTTTTTGCAAATAAAAAGACCTCCGAATGAATTTCGAAGGCCTAATGGATTTAAGGATAACCAATAGCTGATTGCATTATTCTGCTTATTATTAGGGAGGTAAGCACTATGAAAAAAATATTTGTCACCCTTACCGGTTTATTATTGATAGGCTCGTCAACAGTATTCGCCGACTTGCAAACGCAAGTAATTCGCCATCCCGACGGCAGCGCTACCATCAACCAGCGGGATCCTGACGATGGCTATTCTTACAGCGAGGATGTGCCACCGGATCGCGAGATTATCATTCCGCGCAAAAAAATTATCATGACACCGGAAGAAGCTAATGAATTGCGTGATTCGTACGTTAATGATGTAGTACGACGCTGGCAGAATCAAAATGTAATTATTAATGTTGAGCCAGCTAAGGATGAACAATCACAAGAGAAAGACAAGAAATAGGCTAATTGCATCAAACCTTTTTTCTTCGTTTTCACAGTGATGTTATTTTTCTATTAAATTTATTAGTTACTCATTATTTTGCTCATATCTTTTCAAGTAAGTGTGATAATTCTATACTTAAAGTAGCCAAGGATGAAGTCATAATCTATGCTTGGCAAAATACCTGAGCCTACAACTAACTAATCCATATAATCATCCCGGTTGGTATCAGGTATTACGCAATAGGCTGCAGCGATGGGAAGGCCCCTTATCGTTGTAGCCTATTGTTTATTTTTAGGAAATTAATTGTAAAAATATCAATGATAGTACTTTTATTTATTTTTAGATAGCCGAATAAGGAAATCATAACCATCAGCTAGATAAATAGAAATATATGGGGCTCTTACGCTGATAACCTTGCCAATATCATCATATAGCCAAAGCCAAGTTTCACCACTAACAACTTCATAATATTGACTTGGTACATTTATACTATCGTCAATAATATAGCACTCATAATCGCCATCTCCATGAAAATCAAATTCACCGGTTCCGCCCTCACAAAATCGATATACCAAGCTTGCTATATCCGAAAATCCTGCAGGAAGTGTAATTATTTTATAGAGTGTAGGCCCCTCATATCCGCTTTCTTTTCTATAATTTTCTATTCTTTTTTGAATTTCTTCATAATCAGTTTTAATTGTGCAAACTTTCCCCTCATTCACGTTCATAATAGTATGCTCCCCCTAAAAACATATTAATTATTTTTCTTTATTTTATCGTGAACATCGAGATAAGAGCAATATAATTTTCATAAACTAATCTATTGATACTGTTCTATACGCATACTACATCAACACCAACAATCAAAACGAATATAAAAAGAGCGCCCTGCGAGAATCTCGCAAGGCGCTTATTAGCTTATATGGTGCGGTTGATGGGACTTGAACCCATACGAGCGTAAGCTCACCACCCCCTCAAGATGGCGTGTCTGCCATTCCACCACAACCGCATGAAATTGTTATTAAATGGTGCCTCAGGACAGAATCGAACTGTCGACACAAGGATTTTCAGTCCTTTGCTCTACCGACTGAGCTACCGAGGCAAATATTTGAGGCAAAAAAAATGGCGACCCCGATCAGATTTGAACTGACGATCTTCGCCGTGACAGGGCGACATGTTAACCGCTACACCACGGGGCCGCAATACCGTTGTTTCAGGTACTTAAATATAATAACACGGATTTATTTTATGCGCAAGAGGGAAAATGAATTTTTTTACATTTTTTTGTGAGGAATATTAGAAAATGAGATATTGTATAGGGATAAGTGCGAATAAAGCACACTTATCCCTATACAATAATTAGACCACTCTAGTTCTACACTACTCTCAAACGACACAACTAGACTTATATGCTTTACAGCATCAAATAACATATTAATATATACAACTATTAACCCCAGCTTTTTTACAAAAAAGCGAAATAAAGTTTATAAATGCTCCTCTCATATGTACAAAACTGATGATATATGAATGTACAATTTTGATTAAATCAGTATAAAAAGAGAGAGGATATTTCATGCTATTTATTGACAAATGAGTAGTAAACCAAACTAGTTTTACACTACTCTCAAACTAATAGCTAACGCTACTTTTATTCTAATTATGCCATTTAACATCTAAAAACTTTAAACGAAGAATAGCAAGTCTATACCGAAGCTCTTAACTCAAAATCATTATAATCTCTAAATGTTAAATATAGAAGCCACTATCAATGCTTTAGAATACTCATCGTCAAAATAATACTACCCTCTCCATCTAGTATTAGTATAAAAGAATAGTCATGTTAATGCAATTAAATTCATCCACCTTCAATCGACTTAATAGCTAATCATGAAGACTCATCACTATTATACTACTCGAAAAAAACTGTGACTTATGTTGTTTACATTTGTTTAGACCGAACTAGTTTTACACGACTCTCAAACTTCGAGTCAACCTACATCTTTTTCTTTGAGGTTGAGACCAAACTAGTTTTACACGACTCTCAAACGATTTTGCAATGTAATACGTTGCGGTGAAAGTTGAGACCAAACTAGTTTTACACTACTCTCAAACGTCATAGTCCACAAAATAACGTTTAAACCAGTTGAGACCAATCTAGTTTTACACTACTCTCAAACGTCATAGTCCACAAAATAACGTTTAAACCAGTTGAGACCAATCTAGTTTTACACTACTCTCAAACTACCAATTGACTTAAGATCTATTTACATGGCGTTGAGACCAATCTAGTTTTACACTACTCTCAAACGTCAAATCCTTGTTTTGATTTTTGTTTCCAGTTGAGACCAATCTAGTTTTACACTACTCTCAAACACATAAAGT
>NZ_SVCB01000023.1 GCF_015058545.1 Veillonella sp. | reverse complement strand
TTTAATTCTTTAGCAGTTGCATGGAATCCCCATCCACGCTCAAATAGACAGTAAACTTTTTCTTTAATTTCTTTAGAATACTTTGCCATAAAAAAACTGCACCTCCAAAAATTGTGTCCAATTTTTGGGGTGCAGTTCACTTTGTCATGGCTTTTTTTATTGCTATTTTTACCTCAACCCTAAACATTTTCTTAATTCCTTAAATCCTATTCGTTTTATACTTTTACTAAACGGCCCGATGTAGTAGAATAGAATCAAATGGGTATCGTACATAATGAGAACGGGGTAATAGGTAATTGTTCGTTTTGATTATGTATGACACAATCTGTAATAGGCGGGATTAAGTAATGAAACGAAATATAATTTTAATCGGTACTATGGGGAGCGGCAAAAGTCATTTGGGACGCAACTTGGCAGAGGCTAAGGGTTGGCAGTTCGTCGATACGGATCGACTTTTGGAGAGGCGCTATAATTTACCCATAGCCGAAGTGTACGAGAAGCTGGGCGAGAAGTTATTTCGTTCGGCGGAGCGCGAAATTTTAAAAAAAGTGTGCATGTATCATGAGTGTATTATTTCCGTAGGCGGTAATTTTCCCCTCGATGTACGGACGGTACGATATTTACAGCGGTATGCGTATATTATCGGTATTCGGGCTTCCGAGTACCGTATTGTGAAGCGGGTGAATCGTCGTATTGGTAAACGGCCGACCATGGATTATGATGATGTGGCGGGCTTTGTAGAAACGATGATGCAACGCTGGAAACCGGTGTACAAGAAGTGCGATTGTGTCATAGACACGACGTATGGTCGCACGGAGAATTTAATTGATGCAATTCACAACACGTTAAAGCGCGATGGTGTGGAATTTAAAAAAAGACGTCCTATGGGGGTAAATCAGCATGAAAAATATAGCGATTCTAACGAGCGGCGGTGATGCGCCGGGCATGAATGCAGCGGTGCGTGCCTTGGTGCGTAAAGGGATTTACGAGGGTTTACACGTTTATGGCATTAGCCGCGGCTATGAAGGGCTTTTAAAAAATGATTTTGAATCTTTGAATCGTCGTGATGTAGGGGCTATCGTCAATCGTGGTGGCACCATGCTGAAGACGGCTCGTTGTACGAAGTTTAAGGAGCTGGAGAATCAGGAAAAAGCAGCTCAGATTTTGCGGGACCGTGAAATCGATGCGTTGGTGGTTATCGGTGGTGACGGCTCCATGGCAGGGGCTATGGCGCTTGCTAAACAGGGGATTCCGACGATTACGATTCCCGGCACTATCGACAACGATATGTGCGGTACGGAATATACCATCGGTTTTGACACGGCGCTTAATACGGTAGTTGATGCGGTCAGCAAGATTCGTGATACCACGACGGCTCATGACCGGGTAGCCATTGTTGAAGTTATGGGGCGCAGTGCCGGTCATTTGGCGGTCCGTGCCGGTCTTGCCTGCGGTGCCGAAATGGTGCTCATCCCCGAAAAGCCCATGAGTCTTGATGAGGTGTGTGAACAGCTCCGTATTTCCCATAATGCGGGCAAGACGAACAGTATCATCATGGTGGCCGAAGGGGCGTACCACAGTTTTGAAGTATGCGGCTATATTAATAAGCATCTCAATATTTCGCCAAGTGTTACCGTACTCGGTTATTTGCAGCGTGGCGGGTCGCCGTCGGCTCGTGATGCGGCCATGGCGGCACTCATGAGTGAAAAGGCGATTGATGCCTTACTCGCCGGGCAGAGTAATTGTTTGACCGCTGTTTTAAACGGCAAAATTGAAATGGTGCCGTATGACGAAGCGTGCACCCGTTGTTATCCTATCAGTGAATCGGAATATGAGCTGATTTCGGTATTGGCTCGATAGGTTCATTAAGCACTCATTAGTGAAACCTATAATTATTATCGATTATACATATGAGCTGAAAAGCCCTTCTTCGCGTATAGTCGAGAAGGGTTTTTTTATTATATGAAAATTGAGAGACCTGTTTTATTTGTCTTTAAGTAAAGGAGTTAAGCGCATGTGGCAGACAAAGAAATTTTGGGGGATACTCATCCTCATTTTGCTGATCTTGGGTGGTGCTTTTTATTATTTTAAAAATAAAGATAACACTCAGCAGACATCGTATACAACGGGTACGGTAGAACGAGGAAATATTGCCTCTGTGATTACATCAACGGGCACTATTAACCCGAAAAACTATGTAGATATTTCGACCAACGTGGCCGGTATGTTGGAACAGGTGTTGGTTAAGGAAAACGACCATGTAACGGCCGGTCAGGTTATTGCAACCATCGATGCACGCCAAATGCAGGCTACGGCGGACGATGCGAAAGCAACGTTGGATAATGCGAAGCTTGATATGGATCGTTATGCTACCTTGGCGGCACAGGGGGCCATCCCGCAACAGACTTATGATACAGCGGTTATGAATTATGAAAAAGCGGTAGCTGCGTATGATCGTGCGGTAGCTAATTTATCCGATACGACCATTACATCGCCTATGGACGGCACGGTTATCGGTACACCGTTAAAAGCGGGTCAGACTATCAGTACGGGGATTTCCACGCAGATGATTATCGCGACGGTAGCGGATTTAAGCAATCTTGAAATTTACCTTACCGTCGATGAAACGGATATCGGTAGTGTTAAAAAAGGTGCCCGCGTAGATTTCACGGTTGACGCCCATCCGGGGAAAACCTTCACCGGTTATGTCAGCGATATTGCTTTAGGTACTAAAGGTAATATGGGTACTACCAGCAGCAGCGTAGTGTACTATACGGTTAAAGTTGCTATTTCACAGAGCGATGCAAGTAATTTCTTCCCGACAATGACGGCTCGTGCTACGATTTACGGCGATGAACGTACTAATGTATTGGTTGTGCCGTTGGCTGCCGTACGTACCGATAAAGTGGGCGAATACGTATATGTAATTAAAAACGGTAAACCGGAACGTACCAGCGTAACGACCGGCCTTACCGGCGAAACAACGATTGAAATTGCCAAAGGTTTAAATGAAGGTGATGAAATTGTTGTCAGTGGTGATGTAGGTTCCTCGTCGTCCAAACAGAGTAACTCCGGCGGGCCTATGTTCTAGGAGGAATGCAGATGAAACAAGCAGTCATTTCACTGGAAGGAATCACCAAGACTTATGTTAACGGTAAACTGGTAGTGCCCGTACTACACGGCATCGACCTCAATATTTACGAAGGGGAATTTACGTCTATCATGGGGCCGTCCGGTTCCGGTAAATCCACATTTATGAATATTTTAGGTTGTCTTGATCGACCAACTTCCGGTTCGTATAAGTTGGATGGCGAAGAAGTGGCCACGTTGAGCGACGATGAGCTTGCCTTTGTGCGCAATAAACGAATCGGCTTCGTTTTTCAGAGTTTTAACCTGTTGCCGAAATTAACGGCACAGGATAATGTGGCACTGCCTATGGTCTATGCCGGTGTTCCCAAAAAGGAACGTAAAGAGCGTGCCGCCTATCTCTTAGATTCGTTGGGCCTCGGCGAACGTCTCGACCATTTACCGGCGGAACTCTCCGGCGGTCAGCGTCAGCGTGTGGCTATAGCCCGTGCCTTGGCTAATGATCCGTCCATTATTATGGCCGACGAACCGACCGGTAACTTGGATTCCAAATCCAGTGTGGATGTAATGAATATTTTTACCAATCTATACAATGAAGGGCGCACCATTATTTTGGTTACCCATGAACCGGATATTGCTACGTATGCGAGTCGCAACATTGTGCTTCGTGACGGCTATATTGTGGAGGATAAACAAAATCCTAAAATGGCCGGTTTGCAGCCGGTGGTAACAACAGAACCGGTTCAACCGACAGAGCAGCAGAAAGATGCAGCTGTGCCGACGGAATCGGTGGCTGTGTCGGAAGCAACGGCACAAAAAGCAGTTAAGCCGGGAAAAGGAGGGACGTCTCATGTATAAAGAGGGCTTTTTGATGGCCTGGGCGTCCTTGGTGGCCAATAAGATGCGTTCGCTCCTTACCATGTTGGGGATTATTATCGGCGTAGCTGCCGTAATTGCGCTTGTATCTATCGGTTACGGCGTGCGCAGTCAGATTCAGGACTCCATTTCCAGCTTGGGCAGTAATTTGCTCATGGTGTATCCGGGCGCGCCGCGGACGCCGGGCGTTCGCCCTACGGCGGATTCACAAAAGACGCTTAAGCTTGAAGATTATACGACGATTTCCCATTTGCAGGATATCGATATGGCATCGCCGGTATCGGCGGGCAGTTCGTATGTAGTTATTTATACGAATAAGAACTGGACTACCAGTGTTAACGGGGTCAATAGTGATTTCCAATATATTAATAACTGGACGGTTAAATCCGGTCGTTTCATTACGGCGTCTCAGGTGGAACGGCGCGAACGTGTGGCCGTTATCGGGTCTACGGTAGCGACGAACTTATTTGGCACGGAAGACCCGGTAGGCAAGGATATTCGTATTAAAAACAATCCGTACAAGGTAATCGGCGTGCTTGAAAGCAAGGGGTCCGGCAGTTTTGGTAATGACCAAGATGATGTTATTTATATTCCGTATACGACGGGGATGGAACGTTTGCAAGGTGTCGATTATTTGCGCATGATTTATATTAAGGCCAAAGACGGGGTAGACCTCAATCGTTTGCAGACAGACGTAGAAAATATTTTGCGTGTACGTCATAATATCAAAAATCCGGATTTGGATGATTTTAACGTCCGTAATATGGCCACCATTATGGCTACCGTGGAAGAAACAACGGCCACTATGACCTTGTTCTTAGGTGCCGTAGCGGCGATTTCACTGGTTGTAGGCGGTATCGGGATTATGAACATCATGCTCGTATCCGTTACGGAACGTACTCGTGAAATCGGGGTCCGTAAGGCCTTGGGGGCTACGTATCGCGTTATCGTTATGCAGTTCCTCATCGAAGCGGTAGTTATTAGCTTGGTAGGCGGTTTTATCGGTATCCTGGTGGGTATTGGTGCTTCCAAGTTAATCGGTGCTTTGACGAGTATGAAAACGGTTATCTCCATGGGACCGATTCTCTTGTCCTTCGGTTTCTCCATGGCTATCGGCCTCGTGTTCGGTTTATATCCGGCCCGTAAGGCGGCGAAGTTGAATCCGATTGATGCTTTACATTATGAGTAATAGGTGCAGTACATTGTCCTTAAAAAGACAATGTACTGATGTGCATACTGATTATTTGATGCATTGCGCTGTAGAATAAATCACGGAAGGGAGTGTAGTGGTGAGTAAAAAACAAGGAATGCGTACGTTGGTAGATTTTTTTGACAAAATGTGTCATGAACATACCTTTGCCTGGTCGAAGTATACCCGTGTAACCGGTGGTGATCCCGGTCATTTGGAAATACTGTTTGATACCGATGCGGTGAGACATGGTAATTTTATCGGCAATGTGCACGGTGGTGTCTATATGAGCCTCGCCGATACGGTTATGGGTGTATCCTGTTTTACCTTGGGTAAACGAGTAGTAACACTTGAAATGAAGGGGAACTTCATCAAAGCTGTTAAAGCCGGTGAAAAACTGCGCGCCGTAGGCAATGTGGAACATAACGGCAATCGCACTATGGTGACCACAGGCCGCCTGTACAATACGGTGGGCGATCTCGTGTATATGAGTACCGGCACTTTCTACGTAATCGATAAATTCGAAATGCCTGACCTTCCTTGGCGTGTGTAACGCCGGGGGCTTCGACCTGTTGTGACTGAATGAGGCAAAGGTAGCGCTTATTGTGATTTGTTTATAAGTCGTAAAGGCTTTGACAGAATGCGTGAGAGTTGGTATACTTACACATAGATTAATAAAAAACTCAGTCGTACCGGCGTTTTTCAAAGATGCCTTTTAGGTGTTGGCCGATGCGTTGGCATGACGAGTAGACATTACGGCGATGACAAAATCGGCGTTGCATAGGTGTTTTTCAGAGAGTGAAGTATTGGTGGGAGCTTCATAAATGCGATGCAAAGAGCCTTTCCTTTTGGAGCCATGGATTGAACAACGAGTAGATTCATCGTGTGACCGCGTTAAGGTTATTGAGTACTAATTAGGGTGGTACCGCGAATGTTATACCTTCGCCCCTTGCCGGGGCGGAGGTTTTTTTGTTTTAGGAGGTTGTGACGGATGGAAGAATTATTAAAATCCCTGAAAGCGCAAGCGGCAGAGCAAATTCAAAAAGCTACCGATTTGCAAGCTTTACAAGAAGCCCGTGTTAAATATTTAGGTAAAAAGGGCGAAGTAACCGCATTATTAAAAGGCCTCGGCAAATTATCCGCCGAAGAACGTCCACGCATGGGCGCCTTGGTAAATACGGTGCGTCAGGAATTGGAAGCTATGATTGACGATGTACAGGCAAAACTGGAAGCAGAAGTGTTGGCAGCTAAACTCGGTGCCGAAGAAATTGATATTACCTTACCGGGTCGTGCCACGCGTCAAGGTCATGTGCATCCGCTCAGTGCTGTTAATGATGAAATTGAACGCTTTTTCATGAAAATGGGCTACACCGTTGCGGAAGGCCCTGAAATTGAAAGCGATTACTTCAACTTCGAATGCTTGAATTTACCGGCTGACCATCCGGCGCGCGATATGCAGGATTCTTTCTACATTACCGATTCCGTATTGCTCCGTACCCACACTTCACCGGTACAGGCTCGTACACTCCAGAGTCAGGAACCTAACAGTCCTGTTCGCATGATTGCACCGGGTAAAGTATATCGCTGGGACTATGATGCAACTCACTCCCCGGTATTCCATCAGGTAGAAGGCCTTGTAGTGGATAAAGGAATTACGTTTGCCGATTTGAAAGGTACCCTTGAATTGTTCTTGCGCCACATGTTCGGCGAAGACACGAAAGTTCGCTTCCGTACGAGCTTCTTCCCGTTCACGGAACCAAGTGCGGAAGTAGATATTTCCTGCGTTATGTGCGGCGGTGAAGGTTGCCGTGTTTGCTCCCATACGGGCTGGCTCGAAATCCTCGGCTGCGGCATGGTTCATCCGAATGTATTGACTATGAACGGCTATGATCCGAATGAGGTTCAGGGCTTTGCTTTCGGCATGGGCGTGGAACGTATTGCTATGCTTTTATACGGTATCGGCGATTTACGTTTATTCTATGATAATGATATGCGTTTCTTGAAGCAGTTCTAGGAGGTACGACGATGAAAGCTAGTTTAACATGGATGAAGGACTATGTTCCTGTAGACACAACGAAACCGGCTCAGGAACTGGCCGATGTATTAACGCAGGCAGGGATTCCGGTAGAAGATGTTATCTCGATGGATCCCGGTTTGAAAAAGATTTTTACCGGTAAAATTACAGAAATTACAAAGCATCCGGATGCTGATAAATTACAGGTTTGCCAGGTAGCTTGTCTTGATGACAAAACGGGCGAAGAAATTACGAAACAAATCGTAACGGCCGCTACCAATGTGGCTGTAGGTCAGGTGGTACCGGTGGCATACCACAAATCCCGTTTGGCTGACGGTACGGAAATTAAAAAAGGTAAACTTCGTGGTGAAGTATCTGACGGTATGTTCTGTTCCGTTGCGGAATTGGGTATTCCTAAAGATATGGTTATGCCGGGGGAAGCAGAAGGTATCTACATTTTGCCGGAAGGCACACCAATCGGCATGGATATTCGTGATGCGGTGATGCTTAACGATACTGTCTATGAATTCGAATTGACGCCGAACCGTGCGGACTGTTTCTCCATGGTTGGCTTAAGCCGTGAATTTGCTGTTTTGACAAACAATAAAAACACGGAACCGACTGTAAAAGTGAATGAAAACGGCAGCGATGTAAACGATATGGTGAAAATTGCCATCGATGATGCTGAATTATGCGGCCGTTTCATGGCCCGTGTTGTTTCCAATATTAAAGTGGGTCCATCCCCATTATGGCTCCAGAACCGTTTGCGTAACGGCGGTATTCGCCCAATCAATAATGTGGTAGACGTAACGAACTACGTTATGCTTGAATACGGTCAGCCAATGCATGCGTACGACTACGATAAAGTGGCCGGTCATCAATTGACAGCTCGTGCGGCCAAAGCCGGTGAAGTGTTAAAAACGTTGGATGGAAATGATCGTGAATTAACTACGGATATGCTTGTTATTGCCGATGCGAACGGCCCTGTAGGGGTTGCCGGCGTTATGGGCGGCCTCGATAGCGAAGTAACCGAAGGAACGACTACGATTATTTTGGAATCGGCTGTATTTAAAGGTTCCTCCATTCGTCGTACCGCTCGTGCGTTGGGTATGCGCAGTGAAGCATCCGGTCGTTTCGAACGCGGTGTCAATGCGGAATACTCACCGGTAGCCCTTGACCGTGCCGCTCAGTTGTTGCAGGAATTAATGGAAGATATTACGGTAGCTAAAGGGGTGGTGGATGTATATCCGGCTCCGGCTGAAGCTCGTACTGTATCTTTCACGGTGGCAGCGGTTAACAGCTATTTGGGTACCGACATTTCTGCCGAACGCATGCAGGAAATTTTGACTACCTTGTCCTTCACTTGGTCTGAAGATGGTGATGTCATTACCGTTGGTGTATCGTCCTGGCGCGGCGACGTAACGGTTATGCCGGATATCGCCGAAGAAGTGGCCCGTATTTACGGTTACGATTTCATTCCGAACACCACTCCTTGGGCTAATCTCAACAGTGGCACTATGAGTGAAAAGAAATTGCTCACTAAAGCTATTCGTCATACCCTCGTAACGGAAGGTCTCAGCGAAATTATTACGTTCAGCTTCATGCATACGGACAGCCTTAAAAAGTTACTCATTCCGGAAAGCGACAGCCGTTATCAGGCGGTGCCAATTTTGAATCCGATTACGGAAGAGTTCCCGGTTATGCGTACCACCTTGATTCCAAGCATGCTTGATACAGCAGCTCGCAACATCGCGCAGAAGAACCATGATTTATGGTTATTTGAAGCCGGTGCGATTTATGAACCAAAAGGATTGCCAATTACGGAACTTCCGGTTGAAAAATACCATGTAAGCGGGTTCATGATGGGCAAAACTACGGATTTACAGTGGGCTCAACCTCAGCGTGACACTGATTTCTACGATGTGAAAGGTGTCTTGGAAGCGGTACTTAAAGAGCTCCGCATTGAAGCTCAGATTGAACGCTCCAAAGAAACCTATCTCCATTCGGGCGTAAGTGCTCAGTATGTGGTAGACGGCCAGGTTATTGCTACTTTGGGTGAAGTGCATCCGCAAGTAATGAAAGCTTACGATTTACCGGGTAAAGCCTATCTCTTCGATATCGACGTAACCGCAATCTTGAACTTGACTCGCGGTCAGCTTCGTTACCAGGGTATCAGTAAATTCCCGGGCACCGCTCGTGACCTTGCCATCGTGGCACCTAAGACTGTGTCTTCCGAAGCTATCAGCCAAGTCATTTATGCAAAAGGCGGCCAGTATTTGGAACGGGCGTTCGTATTTGACGTGTACGAAGGGGCTCACATTGAAGAAGGCCATCGCAGCTTAGCTTACAATTTATCGTTCCGTAGCAATGAAGGTACTTTGACGGATGAAGATATTCAGCCGGCAATTGACGATATCTTGGCGGCGTTAGCTGAATTGGGTTGTAAATTGCGCTAATAGGAGAAATCTATTTGACTATTGTGCCAATGCAGGTCTCAATTGGCTATTAGAGCGTCAAATGGCGCCAACAGTTGCAATTTGTCTCAATTAGTAGTAAAATACATTAACTGATTAAATAATTAATAAGCCGCTATATTGTGCGATGGCACAGTATAACGGCTTATTTTGCCATATTTTTTAAAGAATGTGATATAATTCTATATAGAAATATGGCGAATTGAGTCCTTAAGGAGGGCGTATGGAATTATTGGCACCGGCAGGCACGTCGGAAAATTTTTTAGCAGCTTTAGAAGCCGGAGCTGATGCAATTTATTTAGGCGGCAAGGCTTTTAATGCAAGAGCGAATGCAGCCAATTTTGAAATTGAAGAATTGGCCGAGGCGGTTCGCTTGGCCCATTTGTTGGATGTATCCGTATTTGTTACGGTGAATATATTAATCGGCGATGCCGAATTAAACGACTTAAAAGAATATTTGCGCGAGTTGGAACGCATCAACGTGGATGCCACTATTGTGCAGGATTTGGCGGTAGCTGAATTGGCTAAAAGGGTGGCACCGAAGCTTCATTTGCACGCCAGCACGCAGCTGACGGCGACTAACATGGGGACGGTACGTTTCTTGGAACGCATGGGCTTTACCCGTGTTGTCTTAGCTCGTGAAATGAGCCTCGAAGAAATTAAAAAAATTTGCCGCGAAGCGAAAGCGGAAATCGAAGTTTTCGTTCACGGTGCTCTATGCGTGTGCTATTCCGGGCAGTGCCTCATGAGTAGCTTTATCGGCGGCCGCAGCGGTAATCGCGGTGCCTGTGCCCAGCCTTGCCGTTTACCGTACGAACTTATCGATGGTAAAGGGCATGTGGTAAATAGTGCGGAAGAAGCCTATATCATGAGTCCGAAGGATCTTAATTATAGTGAGCATATGGCGGAACTTTTGGAAGCCGGGGTAGCTTCTTTCAAGGTAGAAGGGCGTATGAAAAAAGCATCCTATGTGAAAGAGGTTATCGGCACGTATCGCCAGATTATCGATAGAGCGGGTCAAACTTTGGCGGAAGACCAAGAGCATTTGACGGCGGGCTTTAACCGTGGCTTCTCCACAGCTTATTTGGAAAATCGTTCCGGTCGTGAAATGATTACCGCCGTAGCACCCGGCAATCGGGGTAAGCGTATCGGTCCATCTGATGATGGCCCGAAGAAAACAGTTTGGCAGAATTTACAGGAATTTGGCCGTAAATACGATGTACATGCCTATTTGGACGGACAGGAAGGTTCTGAGCCGACTTTGACGCTCTTGATGGATGACGGCACGTCTGTTACGGTTAGCGGTGACTATGTGGTGCAACGGGCTCGTAAAACGCCGACAAGCCATGAAAAAGTGTCGGAACAGATTGGCCGTTTAGGTACGACGGTGTTCCGGTTGGCTTCTTTATATATGCCGGAAGAGCCGTTTATGTGGCCATCCAGTGTGCTCAACCAGATGCGTCGTGATGCGGTTGCCCGACTGGAAGACATATTATTGGCAAAACATACCAAGGCTATGGCTGAAGTGCTGGAACGCATTGAAGGAGATATTAATCAGGAATTTAAGGACAGACCAAGCTATAAGAGCATGATGGTACGAGCCGGTAAGGCTACTCATAGCGTTAAGGCCGGTTCCTTGCCGATTGTTTCGGTGCAACTGGATGAAGAATGGCAATTAAAACCGGCTATTGAAGCGGGGGCGCAGAAGATTATCTTCGGTGGCGATCGCTTACAGCGCAAGCCTTACGATTTAGATGTATATAATCGCGTGGTGGCTATTTGCCGTGACCATCAGGTTCGATGTGTATTGGCCACGCCGCGCATCGTCCGGGAAAGTGAAATTGACGCGTATCGTCCAACTTTGGAAGCAATTATCGCAGCTAAGCCGGATGCTATCAGCATTCACTTTTTAGGCGCCTTGGAATGGCTCCAAACCATGGGTTATGAAGGTGAAGTGGAAGGGGACAGCAGTTTACAGCTTTTTAATAAAGATGCGGTGCATGAAGTAACTGAACTGGGGCTCTCAAGTGTTGTTCTGTCTCAAGAAGCTACCTTACATCAAATTGCGGCTATTATTCGCCACAGCCCAATGCCTATCGAATGTGTTGTTCACGGGCTTACGGAGCTCATGATTTCCGAATACTGTGTTATCAGCAGTTTTGCCGGTACCGGCTGTAAAGCCAATTGTCCGGCTCCATGCCTTAAGGATTCCTATCGTTTGCGTGACCGCTTGGGTGAGGAATTTCCACTCCGCACAGATCCTTATTGCCGCATGCATATCATGAACAGTCGCATGCTCGATATGCGGGCGTACATTCCGGATTTGGTAAGACGAGGCATCGCCATCCTTCGTATTGACGGTCGTCAGCAGTCTAAAGAATGGCTGCGTGACACCATTGGCGCTTATCGCGGTATTTTGGCACACACCTTACCGGTACCGCCTAAGAATGAGTCTTTGCCGATTACCAGGGGTCATTATTTTAAAGGCATTTTTTAGCGATTTTTTAAGATAGATTGAAGTATTTTTAAGATAGATTTACATATTGCTCAGGCAAAAGCTGCCGCTGAGTATACGATAGAGCAGTAATATTTTGAAGTATACGGTAGCGCAGCAATATTTTATGGCAATATATCGGGCCAAAGCAGTCATTCTTTGGCCATGTGATTACATAGGAGGGATTGTATTACCTATGAACAGTGAAAAACTGTTGGATTTTGATGTGATTCGAGAACGTTTAGCCGCCGAATGCAGCTCTAGAGTGGCAAAGGAAATGGCCATGGAGTTGGAGCCATTAACGGATCCGATTGCCATTAAAACGGCTCTCGATGAAACGGTAGAAGCGGTCAATTCGCTAAATACTGAAATCGAACAACCGATTGGCGGCACCCGCGATATTCGCGAAGCTTGTGCCAAAAGTCGTAAAGAAATTATTTTGACTCATGAAGAATTATGGGATTTATATACCACTTTGAGTGCGTATAAGCGTATGTATGCGTTTTTTCACAGCAAATATGCGAATTATCCGCTCTTGTCATTGTGGATTCAGGATATGCCGCGTCATGACGGCTTAGAACGCAAGTTTGAGCGAGTTTTTGACAAAAAGGGAAATTTGATGGATTCCGCGTCGCCTAAATTGCAGCATTTACGCTCTACTATTGTGCGTACGAAAGACCGCATCAAGAGCGATTTGCAGGCCATTATGCACGATCCGAACAATCAGAAATATTTTCAGGAAGCCATCGTAACGCAGCGTAATAATCGCTACGTAATTCCGGTTAAACAGGAATATCGTTACGCTTTTGAAGGTTTGATTCACGACCGTTCGGCTACCGGCGCGACACTCTACATTGAACCGATGCGCCTCGTAAATCTGAACAATGATTTGCAGGAAGCGGAATTGGCGGAAGAGGAAGAAGTGCGCCGCATTTATCGCGAATTGTCGCAGGCCGTTCGCAAAGACAGCAATACCTTGATGGACGCCTGTGAACGCGTGTCCCATGTGGAATTTGTGTACGGCAAAGCTAATTTGGCGATTAAGATGAAAGCGGCTCCGGCCGAACTTAGCGGGGCGCGGGAAGTAAAACTCTTAAATGCTCGTCATCCATTGATTCCGGCCAATGTGGTAGTGCCTACGACGATTACGTTGGGGACGGGCTATCGGATTCTGCTCATTACGGGCTCCAATACAGGCGGTAAAACAGTGGCCATGAAGACGTTAGGCCTTTTGAGTCTCATGAATCAGGCTGGTTTATTTATTCCCGCCGAAACAGGCTCTATTTTGCCGATTTTTAACAATATTTATGCGGATATCGGCGATGAACAGAGTATCGAGGCCAGCCTCAGTACGTTCTCCGCTCATATGACGCAGGTCGTAAAAATTCTAAAAGTAGCCGGTGCCAAAGACCTGGTACTTCTTGATGAATTGGGATCGGGGACGGATCCGGAAGAAGGGAGCGCCTTGGCGGTGGCTCTCTTGGAATATTTCCGCAAGCGTGGTCCACTCATGATGGTGAGTACCCACTATAATGAATTGAAACGCTATGCGTATCATACGGATGGTATTGAAAACGGTCATGTAGAGTTCGATGAACGCACGCTGCGTCCGACCTATCGTCTTCATATCGGTGTGGCCGGCAGCAGTCATGCCTTGAGTATTGCCGCTCGCCTCGGGGTGCCTCGTGAAGTCATCGACTACGCCAAACAGGCTCACGAAGGGTCCGCAAATCGCGATATGGAAGCGGTACTCAGTGATTTGAATGAACAATTGCGTCGCAATCAGGAACGGGAACGGGCCCTCAAGAAAGAACTTGATGAAGCACGGCGTATGCGCACCCAGGCTGAGCGTGAAAAGAAACAGGTTAATGATCGCCGTAAGCAGATTTTGGCAAAAGCTCAAAATGAAGCGCAGCAGCTTAAACAGTCCATTCGCGTTGAAGGGGAACAGATTATTAAAGAATTGAAATCGCAGTTTTCAGAAACGGATAAGGGGAAACGGCAAGATGCCATTACGAAAGCGCGTAAAGATATATCAGGCGTTAATGTGCCTGAACTGGAACAGGAACGCCGTACGCCGGTGAATGTAAAAGAATTAAAAGAAGGACAGACTGTATTCGTGGTGTCCTTAAATGCAGTGGGTACGGTAGCCGCCGTGCAGGGGAAGCGCATCCAAGTGAGTGTTAACGGCTTAACCGCCAATGTAAAAGCCACCGATTTGGCCGTAGCGAGCCGTGAAGAAACCAATAATTTACGTCGCAAGGAAACGGCGGTACAACCAAAGCCTCGTAAACGTGCCGGCGGTTCCGCCGTGGAACGTCAGAAACATGCTACGACCGAGCTCAATGTTATCGGCCAGACTGTGGATGAAGCGAATCAGAATGTGAGTCATTTTATCGATCAGGCTTTGATGGCGGGGATCTCGCCGGTTCGCATCGTTCACGGCAAGGGCACAGGTGCTTTAAGAGCCGGGATTCATCAGTATTTGAAGACATTGCCGCACATCAGTCGCTATGAAATTGCCGGCTATGATGAAGGTGGGGCCGGTGCAACTTTGGTGTATTTAAAGTAGCAAGCCTTATAGATACCATATGTAGCATAGGTATGATATAATAAGCTATATGACTTATTATTCGTAATGAGAGGTGTCGTATGAGTTTACAAGGTTCGTCTCAAAATGGGCGACAAACACGACGTAGAACGACGGCGACTAAACCGCCCAAGAAGAAATCGCCAATGCGTCGATTCCTTTGGATTGTGGGGATTTTAGTATTCCTTATAATAGCCGGAGCCGGTTGCGGCTTCATTGGTGCCACCATGTCCGATTTACCGGAAGTGGCCAATGTTAAACCGGCTGCTTCGTTGCAGATCTACGATGTGCATGGCAATTTGATTACAACTGTCCATGCTACTGAAAACCGGTTACCGGTGAAGTTATCACAGGTTCCGAAAGATTTACAAAATGCATTTATTGCCACTGAAGATAATCGTTTTTACAGTCACCATGGCGTAGACCCTATCGGGATTATGCGTGCTATTTGGGTTAATATTGCCCATGACGGCGTGGCTGAAGGTGGTAGTACGATTACGCAACAATTGGCTCGTAATGCGTTTTTAACCCAGGATCGTACGTTAAAACGTAAGATTATGGAAGCTATGTTGGCCATTCGTATTGAGCAGTATTATACGAAGCAGGAAATCCTCGAAATGTATTTGAATCAAATATATTTCGGTCAAGGTGCTTATGGTGTACAGGCGGCAGCCCATGTATACTTTGGCAAAAATGTGCAGGATTTGGATTTGGCCCAATCGGCTATGCTCGCCGGCTTGCCGCAAAGTCCTAACTATTATTCGCCGCTTACCAACTACAAAGCGGGTAAAGCACGTCAGGCTGTTGTTTTGGGGCAGATGGTTAAATATGACTACATTGACCAAGCTACCGCGGATAAGGCGAAAGATGAAGATTTGGGCCTTCGTGAAAAATCCGAAGCCGCTCACAGCGATAACAATGCTTCGTACTTTATCGACTATGTTATTTCTGAAATCGCCGAAAAATACGGCGACGATGCTGTCTATAAAGACGGTTTGAAGATTTACACAACCATTGATATGAAGGCACAGGATGCAGCGGTTCAAGCCATGCATAATTTGCCTAACTTCTATACGGACGACAAAGGCTTAACACAGCCGCAAGGTGCGTTAATTGCGATTAATCCGCATAATGGTTACATTGTAGCCATGGTTGGCGGTCGTGGCGACGACTCCTTTAACCGTGCCGTATTGGCTGAACGTCAGCCGGGTTCCGCATTTAAACCATTTGTTTACTTGGCCGCTATTCAGGACGGTATGACGCCGGGCACTGTTATGGACGATAAGAAAATCGAGTTTAACGGTTGGAGTCCTAAGAACTATGAAGGTACCTATTCCGGTCAAATGACCTTGCGCTATGCCTTGCAACATTCCGTTAATACCATTGCCGTACAGCTCGCTGATGCAGTGGGTATGCGTAAAGTTCTTAATTTGGCAAGCAGCTTGGGTATTACTACTTTAGATGAATCTAAAGATAATAACTTGGCCGCCGCGTTAGGTGGTTTGACCAATGGTGTTAAACCGATTGATATGGCTGTAGCCTATGGTACTTTGGCTAATGGCGGGGTAAAAGTTAAACCGGTTGCCATTACTAAAATCGTAGACCGCAATGGCCAGGTCGTGGAAGAGAACAGCACGGAAGAACAGCGTGTAGTAGATCCTAAGTATGCCTATGTTATCACGAATATGCTTGAATCCGTAATGTCCGGCGGTACCGGTGGCGGTGCATCTATCGGGCGTCCGGCAGCCGGTAAAACAGGGACTACGGACGAATCAAAAGATGCTTGGTTTGTAGGTTATACACCTGATTTGGTAGCCGCTGTTTGGATGGGCGATGACTATGGTATTGAGACCCTGGATGGTATTACCGGTGGTACCGTTCCGGCCGTTATTTGGCGTGATTTCATGTCGCAAGCTTTAAATGCTATGGAAATTCCGGCCAGTGATTTCACCGTTCCGCCGGGAGCAGCCTCGATTGCTAACCAAGGCTATGCGCCACCGGCACCGAAGGTAGATCCGAAAGATAAAGATAAAGATAAGGACAAAGATAAAAAAGACGCTAAGGATAAGGATGGCGCGCAGGTAGAAAGTTCTGACAATTCGGCAGACAGCAGTTCCGATTCCGATAGCAATAAATCCGGCTCCGGCAGTTCCCGTAGTTCCGGTGGCGGTGCGTCTAAGTCCGGTAAAAGTGAATAATTAATTTTAAAGTACATATACTTGCCTGTTATAGGCAGTTCGAGGAGGAAGATTGATGAAGACATTGGAAGAACAGTTGCGTCTGATTAAACACGGCGTGGAGAATTTGCTTCCTGAAGAAGATTTTAAGAAGAAATTGGCAAAATCCATAGCCGAAAATAAACCGTTAACCATTAAATTGGGTCTTGATCCAACGGCTCCCGATATTCATTTGGGACATACGGTAGTACTACGCAAATTAAAAACCTTCCAAGATTTAGGTCATCAAATCGTTATTTTAATTGGTGATTTTACAGCTCGTATCGGCGATCCGACCGGCAAAAGCGCAACTCGTCCTCCATTGGATGAAGCGGCTGTTGCTCATAATGCAGCTACATATAAAGAACAGATTTTTAAAGTACTCGATGAGTCTAAAACAAAAGTGGTATACAACAGTGAATGGCTCAGCAAATTGTCCTTTGAAGATGTGTTAAAATTGGCTGCCAAATATACGGTAGCCCGTATGCTGGAACGGGATGATTTCCAAAAACGCTATTCCGAAGGCCGCGCTATCGGTGTTCACGAATTCATGTACCCGTTGATGCAGGGTTACGACTCTGTTGCCTTACATGCGGATGTTGAATTTGGTGGTACCGACCAAACCTTCAATTTGCTAATGGGGCGTCATTTACAGGAAGAATACGGTCAAGCACCTCAAACTATCATTACCATGCCGATTTTGGAAGGTCTTGACGGCGTTCAGAAAATGAGTAAATCTTTGGGTAACTATATCGGTATCAGCGAACCGGCTACAGAAATGTACGGTAAAGCAATGTCCATTCCTGACGAGCTCATGATGCGTTACTTCATGCTCGTTACGGATATGTCCATCGAAGATCAGGAAGAATTGGCAAAAGCCTTAGAAAACGGCACAGCTCATCCGCGCGATACGAAGATGAAATTGGCACATACCATTGTGCGCTTGTATCATGGTGAAGCGGCGGCTGATGAAGCGCAGGAACAATTTATCCGCGTTTTCCAAAAACACGATTTACCAACGGATATTCCTGAATACGCTATGGCTAAACCAACCGAACCTGTATATGTACCACAGTTGTTGACCGATGCAGGTCTTACTGCCTCGAACAGTGAAGCCCGTCGCTCCATTAAAGCCGGTGCGTTTAAAATCAACGGTGAAAAATGCAGTGATGAAAATATCGAACTCGCGGAAGACATGGTTCTTCAGGTGGGTAAACGTAAATTTATCAAAATCAAATTTAACTAATAGTACCGTTAACCGCTATTACATTTACTATTAAATGTATCGGTAGTTAATTGTATCGGCAGTTAAATGTGTTGCACTAATTGACGCGATTATGTCAATACGTCAACAAGCTATTACAAATAGTCAAGTTAAAGAGCAATCCTTAGCGAATGTGTGCATTCCTAAAGGGTTGCTCTTTTCTTTTACCTATCGTTTATATGTGATACACTACCTTCTGTATATTCTATATAGTGCATCAGAATTTGAAAAAATGATTGACACATAGTTAAATGTGTTATACTATTTATGTAGTTGATGTATTTCTTTTATTCAGGAGGTTTCATATAATGAATCGTGAAAATGCATATGTACTTTGGTTTGACGAATTAAAACGTGAAGATGTGGCGTTAGTAGGTGGTAAATCATCGTCCTTAGGGGAAATGACGTCCTCTACCAATGTGCCTGTACCGTATGGTTTTGCTACAACGGCTCATGGCTATCGGTTCTTTATGGAGCAAACCGGTTTAGAAGATAAAATCAAAGCAGAACTTGATAAATTGGATGATGTGGAAAACTCCGCATTACTTCGTGAAATTTGTGCGAATATTCGTAAATTAATCTGTGATGCTGAAATGCCGCAGGAATTAGCTGATGCGATTGAGAAAGCCTATGCAGAACTCGGTAAAAAAGTAAACGAAGAAAATCCGTTCGTAGCTGTTCGTTCCAGTGCTACCGCTGAAGACTTACCGGATGCCAGCTTCGCCGGCCAACAAGATACATACTTAAACGTACGCGGTGCGGACGTTATCATTCAGAAAGTTAAAGAATGCTACGCCTCTACTTTTACCGACCGTGCCACTTACTACCGTGTAAAACAGGGTTTTGACCACATGACGGTGGCCTTGAGTGCGGCCATTCAAATGATGGTATTCTCCAAAGCGGCAGGCGTTATGTTTACCGTTGATCTCGTTACGGGTAATGATGAAAGTATCTTGATTGAAGGTTCTTGGGGCCTTGGCGAATATGTAGTACAAGGTACGGTTACACCGGATAACTTTACGGTCAACAAAAAAGATATGAAAATTGTTAACCGTATGATTAATGATAAAAATATCGCTTTAGTTCGTAATCCGGACGGCGATTGTGCTGAAATCGTAATTCCTGAAGAAAAAGCAAAAACTCAGGTTATTACCGATGAACAAGTTTTAGAATTAGCATCCTATGCCAAAGCCATTGAAAAACACTATGGTTGCTACATGGATATGGAATGGGGCGTAGACGAACGAGATAACAAGATTTGGATTTTGCAAGCTCGTCCGGAAACTGTATGGTCCCGTAAGAATAAAGACGTGAAACCGGTTGAAAAAGCAATGGATGCGCCGACTACCACAACTCGTGAAATCGTGGTTAAAGGCTTACCGGCCAGCCCGGGTAAAGCTGCCGGCAAAGCTCATGTAATCCTTGATCCGGCTGATATCGACAGCTTCAAAGAAGGGGAAATCCTCGTAACGACTATGACGGCTCCTGACTGGGTACCGGCTATGAAAAAAGCGAAAGCTATCGTTACCGACGCCGGCGGTATGACTTGCCATGCGTCTATCGTAAGCCGTGAACTTGGTATTCCTTGTATCGTTGGCACGAAGAGCCGCAGTGAAGAAGCGACCCATCGCATTCAAGACGGTCAGTTAATTACGGTTGACGCTACCAACGGTATTGTATACGACGGTATGTTGGAAGATGCGGTTAAACCGAAAGAAGAAGCTTCGGCACAAGTCGTAAGCGAATACATCCCGGTAACAGGCACTAAAGTTTACATGAACTTGGGAGATCCTGATTTAGCTGAAAAATACGGCGTACTTCCTTGCGACGGCATCGGCCTTATGCGTGAAGAGTTCATCTGGACTACCTTCATCCATGAACATCCGTTGCATTTAATTGAAACCGGCCGCAGTCAATTTGCTATTGATACGTTGGCTGAAGGTATGCGTAAAGTTTGTCAGGCTTTGGCACCTCGTCAGGTTGTGCTTCGTCTCAGCGATTTTAAATCCAGCGAATACCGTGATCTTAAGGGCGGCGACAAACATGAACCGCATGAATCCAGTGCCTTACTCGGCTGGCGCGGTGCATCCCGTTACTACGATCCTAAATACGCACCGGCTTTCCAATTGGAATTGCAAGCCATTAAAAAAGTGCGTGAAGAATATGGTTTTAAAAACTTGCAGGTTATGATTCCATTCTGCCGTACAGTGCAGGAAGCGGCTGAAGTTATTCGCGTTATGGCTGAAAACGGCTTAGCTCGCAGCGCGGACTTCAAAATCTGGCTCATGGCTGAAATTCCTTCCAATATCATCTTGGCCGATCAGTTTAACCAATATGTTGATGGCTATTCCATCGGTTCCAACGACTTGACGATGTTGATCCTCGGTTGTGACCGCGATAATGAAACAGTTCAGCACATTTATGATGAACGCAATTTGGCTGTTCGCCGCGCTATTCATCACTTAATCGAAGTAGCTCACCGCGATGGCAAAACCGTATCCATCTGTGGCCAGGCTCCGAGCGTATATCCTGATTTCTGCGAATTCTTGGTACGTAGCGGCATCGATTCTATTTCGGTAAACCCTGATGCGGTAAAAGCAACTAAAAAAATGGTGGCTCAATTGGAACAACGTATTATGCTTGACGCTGTGACCGGTCGCGGCCGGAGTCTTGGCAATGAATTAGAGTGGTAATACTACTGTGAGATGACAGGAGGCTACATGTAGCCTCCTGTTTTTTATAAAAAAGGAGGGGCTGTTTTGCAATTAACTAAACGGCAAGACCAAATTGTACATATTGTAAAAGAAGAAGGCCCGATTACGGGTAAAGCCATTGCCGCCAAATTAGATTTAACGCGTTCCGCCTTACGCTCCGATTTAACTGTTTTGACCATGATGGGCCTCTTAGATGCACGGCCTAAGGTGGGGTATTATTATGTCGGTCAGCAAGGTGTGAGTCCCATTGCCAATGAAATACGCCAATTTACGGTAGGTCAGGTAATGGCGCAGGCCGTGGCTGTTACGGCGGATACAAATCTGTATGACACCATTGTCACCATGTTTACGGAAGACGTGGGGACTGTTCTTATTTGTGATGACGGCTACTTATTAGGCCTCGTATCCCGTAAGGACTTATTGCGTGCCGCCATTGGTCAAAACGATCCGAAGACGATGCCTATTTCTATGATTATGACGCCGGTAAGTAAGATGATTTCCTGCACCGCCGATGATAGTGTGGTGGAAGCGGCGCAGCGCATGATTGATTATGAAGTAGACTGTCTGCCGGTTGTGGAACGGGCGGAAGATGACGGTCGTCGTCGCTACAAAGTGTTGGGGCGTATTTCTAAGACAACCGTAACTAAATTATTTTTAGACTGCGGTGTAAAGTAATATTGCACATTGTGAAAAGACATATTAAAATAAAAAGTGAAATAGAAAATTCATTAATCGATATAATTGCAGTCAGTTAAGAGACATAATTGAGGTGTGGCATGGAGAATAATAAAGTTATTTTTGCAATTTCCGACTCCTTGGGGGAGACGGCGGAATCCGTAGCACGTGCGACGGCGAGCCAATTCGACAAGGAGAATATAGATATTATCCGCATTCCCTATATCAGTCAGGAAAGTCAGATTGATGATGTGATTAGTGAGGCCGCGAAGGAACAAAGTATTATTTGTCATACGATTGTATCGCCTACATTACGTCAATATTTGCACAAAGAAGCCGAAAACATGGGGATTCAGGCAGTTGATATTATGGGACCGGTTCTTGATGCAGTGGGCACCATTGCCGACACAAAACCTCGTTTGACGGCCGGTATGATTCATAAATTGGACCAAGAATATTTTAAAAAGGTGGAGGCCATTGAATTTGCCGTAAAATATGATGATGGTAAAAATCCATCCGGTTTTGAGAAGGCCGATATTGTTATCATCGGTGTTTCCCGTACCAGTAAAACGCCGCTATCTATGTTCTTAGCTTATAAAAAAATCAAAGCAGCCAACTTGCCGTTGGTGCCGGAAGTGCCATTGCCGGAAGAACTATTCAAAATACCGCCTAAAAAGGTAGTAGGTCTTATCATCGATCCATACAAATTAAATAATATTCGTAGTGAACGTTTACGCACTATGGGCCTTGACGGTGAAGCTAATTATGCCAATATTGCCCGTATTGAAGAGGAATTGGCCTATGCAAGGGCTGTTATGCGCCGCGTTCATTGTCCTATCCTTGATGTGTCCAATAAATCTATCGAAGAAACGGCTTCGTTTGTAATGCAGATTATTGAGCGCAATAAGCAACAGGAAGCGAGTCGGTAAAACAATACGGCATTGACGTTTGATTACGTTATGCCGTATTATTGCATTAAGTAAAACTTATTAAAAGTGAGCTATATTAAAAAGAACTGCCCTAATGGATGCGTAGTTGGCTCAGAGCCCGGTGGAGGGTAAATATGGCAACAGGAGGCTATATGACAATCCGAGAAGAAATTGAAGCGAGAGAAGAAGTAATTTTATCCCCTTATGCAGCAAAGAGTAAGTTTGCGGTCCGTGATCGTGAAGAGCAACCGGATTATTTGCGCACGGCATTTCAGCGTGACCGCGACAGAATTATTCACAGCAAATGTTTTCGCCGTTTGAAGCATAAGACACAGGTGTATATTGCACCGGGGGATCATTATCGCACTCGGATGACGCATACGCTGGAAGTGGGCCAAATTGGTCGTACCATTGCGCGTGCGTTGCGCCTCAATGAGGATTTGGTTGAAGCTATTGCCATGGGCCATGATGTAGGTCATACACCGTTTGGTCATGTGGGGGAATATGCACTCCGCGATATGGTGGGGCATTTTAACCATAATGAGCAGAGCCTTCGGACTTTGGAAGTTCTTGAAAAAGACGGCCTCGGGCTCAATTTGACAAAGGAAGTGCGTGATGGCATTTTGGGCCATACAGGTACTCACATACCGCTAACTTTGGAAGGGCAGATTATTCGGATTAGCGATAGAATAGCTTACTTATGTCATGATTTTGACGATGCGCAGCGGGCGGGCATGTTATCTTCCGATGATTTACCAAAATCGGTCCGTTCTGTTTTGGGCACAACGCCGTCCCAGATGATTACTACCATGGTTATGGATATGGTACGAGAATCCATGGATAAACCGGAAATTCATATGTCGAAGGAAGTGGAAGACGTAATGCATGAGTTTCGCCGTTTTATGTTTGAGGCGGTATATCGGGCGCCATCATTAATCCCGGACCGTAATCGGGCGGCTCATGTGGTTAAATATTTGTTCCTATATTATTTGGATAATCCGGAATTATTGCGCCATGAAGTGGTAAGGCAGGGCGTGGATCCGAATAGGATTATTACCCTGACGGATATCGTGGATTATGTGGCGGGGTTGACGGATCAATTTGCGATTAAGTTGTTTAAGGAGATATATATTCCCAAGATTTGGGATCCGGCCAATTAGATGCGCGATTTTTAAAAGGGTCCTGTTCTCTATTCATAGGTAATGAAACAAAACGGCTCTTTGTCAAATTTTGGGGCGCTAAAGAGTCTATGCACTTTGAGGAAGGACATGCGACATAACTGTTGCGTGTCCTTTTCTTGCATTGATGAATAAAATCCGGTTACGGAAGTAGTG
>NZ_SVCB01000022.1 GCF_015058545.1 Veillonella sp. | reverse complement strand
CCATAAACTCTCGGCGCCTTTTATCAGACCAACAAAGACCGGTAGGATTCTGATAATCAGGAATCACATATATCGCTTTAATGGAGGAATCTGTTTCAAGAGCTTCAGCCAACAACTGTAAATCCATGCCTTCTTCGTCACAAGAAATCCCCTTGAGCGAAGCACCCGTCATAGCTAAGCAATTCTTGACGTCAATAAACGTGGGGTCTTCTACCAACACGGTATCACCCGCTTCTAAAAATAAACGAGCTGCCATATCCAATGACTGCATGGACCCGCTGGTTATCTGAATTTGGTCGGGTTCAATATTAATGCCGTATTTAGTCATAATTCGACTTAAATGGCGGCGTAATTCCAAACCGCCCAAACCGTCGCCATATTGTAACACTTCACGCCCTTCTTCTTTAAACACTTTAGCCGCTACAATACTTAATTCTTCCACAGGGAATAATTCCGGTGCCGGAACACCTTCGCCGAGTGACAAAATGCCCGGCACCGTTTTAGCCTCATCCTTTAAGGCCGCAATGGCGGAACGCTCCAATTGAAGCGCCCGTTTTGCATATAATTTTGTGTAATCCATCTGTATCACCTGTCACTTATAACGAATAATTATTGAATATCACCAAACCATTTTTGCTGTAATTTATCGTATTCGCCGTTAGCTTTTAATTTTTCAAAAGCCGCATTCATTTTATCCAATAGCTCTTTATCATCCTTACGCACTGCAATCGCTACGGTATGATCTTGTAACCCAACCGGTACAATTTTTAAATCTTTCATGTTCAATTTCTGGATGTAATATTTTGCTACCGGTTCATCAAGCATGGCAATTTGAATGTTGCCTGCTTCTAAATCCTGTAACATCGTGCTAATGGCATCGAATTCTTTAACGGTTGTGCCCGGTTTTTCCTGCGCCAACATAGCACCGGTGGTTCCTATTTGAGCGCCTACGGTTTTACCCGCAATATCTGCTTCACCGTTAACATTATTGGTATCTTGACGAACCACCATAACGAGTTTTACATGATAGTACGGTGCTGTGAAATTAACTTTAGCCTCACGCTCTTTTGTCACTACAAGGCCGGATGCAATAGCATCAATCTGTTTACTTTGCAAGGCAGGAATCAAACCGTCAAACGGAAGGCTTACAAATTTTGATTCATAGCCCATTTCTTTGGCCAAAGCATTACTTAAATCTACGTCAAAACCTTTATAGGTGTTATCTTCGGCATATTCAAACGGCGGATACGTAGTTTCCGCACCAAATGTAATTACCTTTTTATCAGAAGCCGTGTCGCTGCCGCAACCTGCTAAAACACCGGCCGCTAAGCCCACTGCCATAAATAAGGTTAACCCTTTTTTCCAATTCATAATGTTCCTCCTCATTTCACAAAACATTGCGTAATAATCCTACAATTTTATACTACCATGTAAATATACAAAAAGGTACTATGCTAAAACTTTAGCGCTTGTATTGCTAAATATTTTAACATAGTACTTCCTGTTGCTCAAATGTATTGGCTAAGGTAATTAGAGCACAACATTTAATTTAACGATTTTCCCTGATTTAATCAGTTACCGGACCATTCAGTTGGCATATCTTTAGGAGCATCAGTTTTGAACCATTTCTGGTAAATAGCGTTCAATTCGCCATCTTTCTTCATTTCGGCTAATGCTTTATTTACAGCTTCCTGTAATTCTTTGTTGTTTTTAGCAAATGCGAAGCCAAAGTATTCTTTCGTATTAGGATACGGAATTACTTTTACATCACCTTGATGTTTAGAAGCATAATATTGTGCTACCGGTAAATCAAGTACCGCTGCATCAACGCCACCTTTATTAAGTTCTAATAAAGCATCACTGCTGTGGTCGAACTGTTTTAACGTTGCATTGGCAATTTTGCCGGCTAAATCAGCACCGGTGGTCCCCATTTGTACGGAAATATTTTTGCCTTGTAAATCTTCTAATGTATTAATAGGCGAGTTACCTTTAACTACTACGGCCATACCGGATTCATAGTAAGGAGCGGCAAACAATACTTTTTCGGATCTTGCTTTAGTAATCGTCATACCGGAAGCAGCCATATCAATATCTTTATTGCCAAGACTTGGAATCAAAGCATCAAAGGCCACATTTTTGAACTGCACATCGGCGTTCATCTTTTTAGCAATTGCCTTCACCATATCGATATCAAAACCGGTTAAATCTTGGGAACTTTCATCCTTAAATTCAAACGGTACAAATGTCGCATTAGTACCTACTTTAATCACTTGCTTGCCGTTAGCAGCTTGACCGCTGTTCGAATCACTGCCGCAACCGGCCACCAAAGCGCCCATGGCTAATACCGCCATACCTGTTAACATAATTTTCTTCATCTTCTGTGTAAACATAATTCCATCTCCTACTCTTCTTCTTGTATAATCATGAATTCAAACTCTCTCTCAACTGAGTTTCTCTAATTGGTATGACATGATTATACATAACCTTGCATAAATAGTCAATAGTAAAATGTATAAAAATTCAGAAATTTTTGTATAAAAATAAAAGGCAGCCCGAAAGCTGCCTTTTTACATACGGCTGACCTGGTCTTTGCCCCCACACTCGCCTACTGGAAGGTTCGCTCCTAAGCCCTTGGCTCCCCACTACTACTCCTCTCGATTTTATCGGTAGGTCTTACATCTAAGCCGCACCATGCTCATAATGTCGTTGCACTACTTACGTGGATCGTTTTGCCTGCGACTGGCCTCGACTTTCAACCACAGACCCGTATGAAGAAATTATACGCAAAGAATTTTACTTTGTCTATATAAAAATGATATGGCAAAAATATTTATTTCCCTTGACACTTTAGTTTGTGAAAGTATTCAATCTTTACAATTCCTTTACTTACCGTATTCTCTTTTAGTTTCTCATAAATCAACCATATATCTTTCAATTTTTCAACAACTTGCTATACATAGATAGCAACGTCAACCTATACCAAAAAATTCCTAAATATTGTATAATGTGTTTACTTGTTAAATGGGGACACAAAGGGAAGGACTCAGTATTATGTTTATGTTATCTTTAATGCAGCCATCGGGCTTATATGAATTGGAAAAAGATAGCTTAGAAGCTATCAGTGCCCAGCTCCTGCAGATGATTCGCATGAAAAGCTACGAGCTATATACACACTCCATTAATGTAGCGAATCACTCTGTCAGCATTGCCGCAAAACTAGGGCTACCGGCCAACGAAATAGAACAAATCAGACATGGCGCATTATTACACGACTTGGGTCTTATTATGATGCCCTCTGCGGTTTTAAAAAAAGCGCCATTCTTTAATCGTCAGGAATTATCTAAATATCGTCAGCATCCGGCAAACGGGGCAAACATGATTGAAAACTATCCATGTTGCCAATCGATTATCCCCTACATCCGTTACCACCACGAGCGTTGGGACGGTTCCGGATTTCCTAAGCACTTATGTGGCAGTAATATTCCGTTAGGTGCACGCATTATCGCCATAGCCGATTACTATGATTCCGCTATTAATCCGTCAACAGAATCGTGGTCTAAGAGTAAAAAGACGGCTAAACAGGAATTATTCAGTGGTTCCGGTATTTATTTTGATCCTGATTTAGTCAAAGCCTTTATTGAGATTATCGGCTAATACAATGAAACGCCATTATATTCGTTCATAAAATATAAGCCCAATGACAACAGCTAAAAAAGCTCCTGCTTGTGCAGGAGCTTTTTTAATGTCCCCCAGCCAATGTAACCCCTACTATATTTTTAACCTTATACGTCTCTTTCAATACTTCCGCTGCCGATTCCAAGGTAGCACCGGTTGTGAAAATGTCATCTACTAATAAAATAGACTTACCTTCTAACTGCCCCGACTTAACAAGAGGCGCCATCGGCTTAAACGCATTGACCATATTCGCCTTACGTTCCACGCGGCCCAAGGCAAACATAGCCTGTGTAGAGTCAATCTTCTCCAAGCAGTCCAACCAATGCCAACCACGCCAAGTTGCCCAATCTTTAAATAAGATATCTACCTGGTTATAACCTCGTATGATGCGCTTCTTGGCACTGACCGGAATGGGTACCACATAGACAGGCTTAAACGAAAGCTTGTGAACCGGGTCAACCATAAACGAATACAAAAAAGGAGCGGCCCATTTGGCCCGCTCCTTTTTTCCGTGGAATTTAATATCTCCCAATATGCTTTTAAGTCCCTTGTCATAATGACCGATTACATAGACTTCGCGAAGTGCGAGACCATCCAAATCGGTAACGTGACGCACATCGTACAGTTCATTAAAACAAGCTTCGCACCATTCCCCGCGGTGCCATACTTCCGTACCGCAACCGGGACAGGTAGGCGGAAATACAAATTCACTCCAATGCATTAATATTCACTTCCCCTTAAGTGCATTGCTACAAATCCCCAAGCTGTTTCATTACAATGTTTTTCAGCTTATCTATTTATCAAAAATTATATCAATCCCTGCAAACGTTCTTTAAATAAAGTATACCTTGTAGTACCGCTTTGTGTCGTTACGGCGCGTTGCACCGCCGATTTTGTGCCCACCAAAATTACTTTATTGCGAGCTCGTGTCACGGCCGTATACAGAAGATTACGTTGCAACATCTGATGATAGGTCGGAATAAACGGAATAATGACCGTGCCGTACTCACTGCCTTGGCTCTTATGAACCGTAATGGCATAAGCAAGCATGAAGGAACTCATATCCTCCATCGGCACATGCACTTCCTTATCCATAAAACGTATGCACACTTCGGTTTTTGAAATTGAAAAAATAACACCGATTTCGCCATTAAATACTTCCAATTCGTAATTATTTAGGACCTGAATAACTTTGTCCCCGACACGATAGGTCTGACCGTTAATTTTAACGGCACTGCGCGTAGCCACCTGCGGATTAACCGTTGCCTGAACCGTTTTAGAAATAGCTACACTACCAGCTACCCCGCGGCGCATTGGTGAGATGATTTGCACATCCAGCTCATCATCACACTCAGCTAATACCTCGCGATACAAAGCTACCACGCGATGCATCATGTCGGTCACACTGTGTACTTCAACAAATTTAAATTCACCTTCTGAAGTCAGTTCCGGCATATCTCCTTTATTGATTTCATGGGCATTCGTTACGATACGGTTTCCCTCTTTTTGGCGGAAAATCGTGTTCAAACGAACGGACGGTATAATTTGACTATCCAATAAGTCGCGCAGAATAAAACCGGCTCCGATTGGCGGTAACTGATCCACGTCACCGACGATGACTACATAGGCATTTTCAGGAATAGCCGCTAACAGCGAATAATATAACTGAACATTTAACATGGATGCTTCATCCACGATAATGACATCAGCTTCTAATAAATCATCTTCGTTTTTAGTAAACTCATACGAATCACTGCCCTGTATCGGCATCAACATACGATGAATCGTGGTGGCTTCATAACCGGTTGCTTCGGTAAGGCGCTTGGCTGCGCGTCCCGTCGGTGCACATAGAAGAATACGATTTTGCGGCGTCTGTTGGAACGCTTCCACCAAAGCTTGAATAATCGTTGTTTTACCGGTCCCCGGACCGCCGGTAATAAGAGAAATTTTATTTTGTAAAGCAAGGGCTATGGCCTCTTTTTGAGCATCCCCCAACTGCAATCCTTTTTTTACTTCAAAGCCGGCAATAAAAGATTCTAAATCGAGGGTAATCACATCGGAATCGGCCATGAGATTTTGCGTCAAATAGGCGGCTTCCGATTCCGCATTATAAATATTCGGCGAATAAATATAGAGTAAACCATCATAATCAGTGGCTACAATCTGACCAATCTCCAAAAGTTCTTCCAAGCGTGCTGCTACTTCATCGGCAAAACCGCCGAGCATATCAAAGACCATACCGATTAACTCATCGGCGGGCATACAGCTGTGACCGTTATCGCCGATATTCTTTAAGGTGTATAGAATAGCCGCCTCAATACGCCGCTCATCATTCGGTTCGATTCCTAAAGAGTTGCGCAAAGTATCACACATAGAAAATGGGATTGAGCCATCTACTTCCATTAAGCGGAACGGATTATCTCGCAATACATCGATGGCCGCACCACCGTAAGTCGTATATAAAGTGCGGCTCCAACGCGAACTAAGGCCTGCTTTTTCCAGAAACCGATTGATTTCCTGAAGCAAACCTTCGCCGCGTAATGCATTATACAATTCTTCTTTTACACTTTTACGTAAACCGGGAACTTCCAATAAAGCTTCCGGATCTTCAGCGCGTAAGATATCAAGAAGGTCTTCCTCAAAATAGGCAATAATTTTATCCACCGACTTCTCGCCCAACCCTTTAACACCTAAATTTATCAGGTATTGCTTAGCGCCGTATAAAGTATCCGGTTTTAGTCGTTCCAAGGTAGCCGCTTCAAACTGGCGGCCATATTTCTTATGTGTAATGTAACGACCGGAAAGTTCCAAATCATCCCCTTCTTTAGGGGCCTCTAAATTAGCTGTGCAAACAGTTCGTTCTTCATTATAATCTTCCAATAGAAACACACAGTAGGTATTGGTTTCATTCTGATAAATGAGCCGTTGCACAATACCTCGGAGCGTTTCCATTAGCGAACCACTTTAGGCAACGCTTCTACGATTTGATCCACTGCGTCTGCAATAGTGCTGGCATTTTGCACTTTTACATGGCTGACTTGTTCATATAATGGATAGCGCTCTTCGTAAAGGCGGAAAATATATTCAATACTTTCCTTCAATAATGGGCGAATTTCCATATCCAAATCATCGAGAATCTGGGTTACATCGCGATGAATAAATACTACAAAACCGGATTCACGCATGAGTTTTACCGTATCTTCAGACAATACAGTGCCACCGCCGGTCGCAATAACAGCCGGCATTTTGTGATTTACAATGTCCGTAATAGCTTCAAATTCATCTTTACGGAACGCTTCTTCACCATCATAAATAATGATATTCTGAATGGATTTACCGGTTTTCTCTTGAATCACCGCATCTAAATCGTAAAATTCCATTCCCTGATGTTGTGCCAAAGCCTTACCAACCGTAGTTTTACCGGCACCGGGCATACCAATCAAAAAGATATGCTGTTGCATGTGTTGTTTCTGACAAGTCTTACTAATATCTAAAATGGAATTTACAAAGTTATTTACATAGCCTTTCAAATCACCGGCCTGTACATAGCTAAGGGATTTAGCCAATACTTCCTGCTCCCGTTCCGGTTCGTAAATTCCAATATTTTCCTGTTCTTTAATTTTGGCGATTTCCAAAATCACTTTCAAACGTTGTTCAAATGTCGTAATGAGAACTTTATCTAATTCATCAATCTTCTGACGTGCTTCTTGTAAATTCATAATAACCTCGTTTCTCATATAGCTGTGTCCAATAAGTATTGCCTATAGCTTCCAATAAGTATTGGGTTATATTTGGAGAAGAACATTTGTATCTTCTCATGCTCTTATATTTTACCATATTCCCCTGCATTCTTATAGCCTCTACCATGAATTTCCCATTGCGGCAAAAATAAACGATTCAAATTTTAATCAACTTGGAAATTTCTTCCCACTTGATAATCACAAACTATATTTTTAAAAGAATACTTGATAGCAAAATGACCTGAATATCATCACTGCTTTTTACAGCCACCGAAGATACTCAGGTCATCATTTACATATTCAGCTATTATATACAATACGACTTTATAAACAATATAACTTTATATGCAATACATCGTTATTTTAAATTTTCTTTTAACACATCTGCAATGCGTTGGATTCCGTCACGAATAGTGGCTTCGTCGTTGCAAGAATAATTGAGTCGGAAGAAATTGGTATTACCTTCCGATGTGAAAAATGCTTCGCCCGGTACGAAGGCAACTTTACGTTCGATACATTGTTTTAAAATGTCACGAGATTTAAGCTGTTCCGGTAAGGTACACCAGATGAAAAGCCCTCCTTCAGGATAAGTATGGGTAACTTTCTTAGGAAAGAACTCATCAATAGCTTTAAGCATAGCATCACGGCGACTCTTGTACAATTTAATGATAGATTGTACATGCGCATCAAAATCGAAGTTTTGAAGCCAAGTTTCGCAAACACGCTGTGAAAACGGTGCTGTGGATAAGTCCATATTCTGTTTTAACAAATCCAGTTTTTCAATAAACAATGGATTGGCCGCAATCCAACCTAGACGGAAGCCCGGCGCAAAGGTTTTAGAGAAGGTCCCTAAAGAGCAAACCAGATTCTTCGTATCAAAGGTAGTTAAAGACGGTAAGTATTCCCCTTCATAACGAAGTTCACCATAAGGATTATCTTCAATAACCGGTACTTCAAATTCATCTACCACTTCCATGAATTCCGCACGGCGTTCACGTGTCCAAGTAATACCGGTTGGGTTTTGGAAGTCCGTAACGATGTAGATTAAGCGCACATCATGTGTTTCCAAAGCTTTGCGAAGCTCGGAAATAATCATTCCTTTACCGTCACCGGGGATTTCAACAAAATTAACCTGAGTCAAATTAAAAGCCGTAATGGCACCCAAATAAGACGGTTTTTCTACAAGAACCGTATCTCCTTTATTACAGAATAAACGACATAACATATCAAGGCCCTGCTGGGAGCCGCAAGTGATTAAAATATTGTCTTTCGTATACTGTGTTTTTACAATGCGATTCATGCGCTTCGCAATGCTTTCACGAAGCGGTTCATACCCCAATGATGGTCCATATTGCAATGCTTTACCGGCATCACCGTTCAGAACGAGCTCCGTAGCTTTCTTAATTTCTTCGGCCGGGAATGATTCCTCGGCCGGTAAACCGCCGGCGAAGGAAATCATATCGGGCTGCGCAATGAGTTTTAAAATATCTCCTGTATCTGAGTGTTTGATTGCATTAACCGGGTCTGAAAAACGTATAGCCATAATATAACCTCCTTAAAATATTGTGCTTTTTATCTTACTCTTATCATCGCAAAATGTCAACCAAAAGAATACAAGAGTTTATCCTATACGGATATTTTGTGATAAATTGTATTAAAAATTTTAATAAATTAGCTATTTTAAGAAAAACTTACCTGAATTTTAATAAGTATATACAAAAAACACCATCAAAGTTTGAACTGCACCCCAAAAATTGGACACAATTTTTGGAGGTGCAGTTTTTTTATGGCAAAGTATTCTAAAGAAATTAAAGAAAAAGTTTACTGTCTAT
>NZ_SVCB01000021.1 GCF_015058545.1 Veillonella sp. | reverse complement strand
GGGCCAATGATAATCGGATAACCGATTTTATTGGCAAATTCAACGGCTTTATCTACGTCGCTGAAAATATCACTTTCCGGTACCGGTTGGTTAATGCGTTCCATGGCTTCTTTGAAAAGTTCACGGTCTTCGGCCTGTTTAATAGCTGCCAAAGTTGTACCCAACAGTTTTACGCCGTATTTTTCAAGAATGCCCGCTTCAGATAATTCCACCGCCATGTTGAGGCCTACCTGGCCGCCCAAAGTAGCGAGCAAGCCGTAAGGACGTTCTTTGCGGATAACTTCCGTTACAAATTCCAAACTGATTGGTTCAATGTATACGCGGTCCGCAATGTCGCGGTCCGTCATGATGGTTGCCGGATTGGAGTTTACGAGCACTACTTCATAGCCTTCTTCACGAAGGGAGCGGCAAGCCTGGGTACCGGCATAGTCAAATTCTGCTGCCTGGCCGATAATAATCGGGCCCGATCCAATAACGAGTATTTTCTTATTTTCCATTGTCATTGGTCAGCCCTTTCTATTTATATTCTTTCATCATTGCTTTGAATTCGTCGAACAAGTACAGATTGTCAGTCGGTCCCGGCGATGCTTCCGGATGATATTGTACCGACATGATTGGCAAGCTGTTGTGGCGCATACCTTCCACAGTGTTATCGTTCACACTGCGATGGGTAATCGTGATATCAGCGTCTTTTAAGCTGTTTTCATCTACCGCAAAGCCGTGGTTCTGTGAGGTAATGTACACGCGACCGGTGCGAAGGTCTTTAACCGGATGGTTGGACCCGCGGTGACCGAAACGTAATTTATACGTGGAGCCGCCAAACGCTAAGGACAATACTTGGTGACCCATGCAAATACCGAAAATCGGTTTTTTGCCGAGTAATTTTTTAATTTCTTCAACGGCGTAGCCGAGGTCCGAAGGGTCCCCCGGTCCGTTTGACAAGAAAATGCCGTCCGGATTTACGGCCAATACGTCTTCCGCCTTAGTGTCGGCTGGGAAAATGGACAAGCGGCAACCGCTCGCTTCGAGGGATTTCAAGATATTTTCTTTAACCCCGAAGTCATAAACGGCCACGTGGTATTCAGCGTTTTCATTACCGCGAAAACCTTGCCACTTGGTAGTTACCTGCATAACCTGGTCGGTCGGTAAATCTTGTTTTAACAACGCGTCAATGCGTTCCTGCGGCGTATCTACCGGGCAGATAACGCCTTTCATAACGCCGTGATTACGGATGTTACGGGTAATGGCACGAGTATCCACATCATAGAGACAAGGTACGCCGTACGCCCGTAAATATTCTTCAAATAAGCCTTCATTTTGCCAATTGCTTGGGAAGGTACAAAGTTCGCCCACAATCATACCGCGGCAATATGGTTTCGGTGCCTGCGCGATGTCGCGGTACACGCCATAGTTACCGATGAGCGGATAGGTCAATGTGATAATTTGATCGGCGTACGAAGGGTCGGTCAAAATTTCCTGGTAACCAGTCATACCGGTGTTAAATACAACTTCGCCGAGGATTGGTCTAGCCCCTAAGAGCTTACCTTCGTATACGGAGCCATCTTGTAATACTAATTTGCCTTTCACTGAGTCACAACTCCCTCTTTCATCACAATATTACCATCTACAACCGTCAATTTGGCTTTGCCCGTTAAGGTCATGCCGTCAAACGGACTTGTCTTACCTTTAGTATAGAATAAATTGCGGTCTACCGTCCACTCTTCGTCGGTGCTGAAAACAGTGATATCGGCGGTTTTGCCCACTTCTAAAACGCCCGCATCAACGCCCATGATTTCGGCCGGACGAACGCTCATGAGATTTACGATTTCATCCAAAGTCAAAATGCCGGTTTTATAAGTATGTGTCAAAACGGCTGCCAAAGATGTTTCAAGGCCGCTGAAGCCGTTCGGTGCACAGCAGAATTCCACGTCTTTTTCTTCTTCCGCATGCGGTGCATGGTCGGTAATAATGGCATCGATGGTGCCGTCTTTAACGCCTGCTAAAAGAGCCTGACGATGGTCTTCGGAACGAATCGGCGGTGCCATTTTGAAAGCCGGATTATATTCACGCAAGTATTCATCGGTGAAGGATAAATGCTGCGCCGTTACTTCACAAGTTACCTTAATGCCCTTCGCTTTAGCCGCACGGATTTGGTCTACCGTGTCTTTACTGCTTACGTGAGCGATGTGGATGTGACCGCCGGTCATCTGAGCAAGGAGCAAGTCGCGAGCCACGGCCATATCTTCCGCTACGGCCGGACGACCTTTAACGCCCATTTCATAAGCTACGAAACCTTCATGCATATGACCTTCATGAGTGAGGCTCACTTCTTCGGCATGGTCGATAACCGGTTTGTTGAACATGCTGGAGTATTCCAAAGCGCGGCGCATGAAAGCGGCGCTTTCCACATAGTGACCGTCATCGGAGAAGCCTACAACACCGGCTTCCGCCATGTCGCCCATTTCGGCAAGTTCTTTACCTTCAAGGTTTTTACTTACGGCCCCGATGAATTCCACTTTTACAAGGCCGGTTAATTCAGCCTGTTTTTGCAAACCGCGCACCAACGCCGCATTGTCTACGACCGGTTTGGTGTTAGCCATGGTGGCGATTCGGGTAAAGCCGCCGGCAGCCGCTGCCTGAGTCCCGCTGTGGAAGTCTTCTTTCGCTTCCTGACCCGGTTCACGCAAATGGGTATGCATGTCGATAAGGCCCGGTGTTACGATAAGGCCGGTTGCATCATATACTTCGGCGCCGTCAGCGCTTAAATTCTGACCGATTTCGGCAATCTTGCCGTCTTTCACCAAAATATCGGCTACTTCATGTTGTTGTTTTTTCGGATTTACAATGGTTCCACCCTTAATCAGCAAGTTCACTGCCGTCACCTCCTACAATCGTCAAGTATAATACAGCCATACGTACCGCTACGCCGTTGCGTACCTGTTCCTGAATGGCCGATTCATCGCTGTAAGCCACATCGTGAGCAATTTCAAGGCCACGATTCATAGGACCCGGATGCATAACCATCACATCGTCTTTGGCCAAGGCCAACACATTTTTATTGATACCGAAGATGCGTGCATATTCACGATTCGTCGGATATAAAGCAGAGTTAATACGTTCTAACTGAATGCGTAATACGTTGATTACGTCGGCGTCTTTCACCGCTTCACGCACATCGTGGTGAATGGTTACGCCCATTTTGGCAAGTTCCGGATACAGTAAAGTACGCGGACCAACCAAGTGAACATCGGCGCCCATTTTGGTAAAACCGTAAATATCGCTGCGCGCTACACGGCTGTGCATGATATCGCCGGCAATAACGATTTTTTTACCTTCCAAAGTGCCTTTGCGTTCGATAATGGAGTACATATCGAGTAAAGCCTGGGTAGGATGTTCGTGAGCTCCGTCACCGGCGTTGATGATAATCGGATCAACCACTTTAGTGGCGTATAACGGGGACCCTTCCGCACTGTGACGCATTACGATGGCATCGGTACCCATATATGATACGGTAAGCAAAGTATCGCGGAAACTTTCACCTTTAGCCATGGAGCTACCGCTCTTCGTGATGTTAATAACGTCGGCGCCCAAATATTTCCCGGCCAATTCGAAGGAACTGCGCGTGCGCGTACTGTTTTCCATGAATAAGTTGATGATGGATTTGCCTTTTAACAAAGGATACTTCTTATCATCCGATAAGACGATTTTCTTCATTTTCTTGGCTACGCGTAATATAAGTTCAATTTCTTCCTTTGTAGCATGCTGTAAACCCAGCAAATGCTTGCCTTTCAAACTTACTTCTCCCATTGTCAGCCTCCTTAACTGAGATTCCCGGTTTATAACAAAAAAAGACCTCTTGCCTGTGGCAAAAGGTCTATAGCAGACTTAGTGATACACCTATAGCAATATACAGGTGCCTACCATATCCTTTACTAGCCTCACAGGACTAACTTAAAAGGTAAATTGTCGTGAAACGAACAGTCTCTCGTACCGTCCTTCTGTTTCTTCTTTTTATATTTTACCTGTCTCAAGTTAGCCTGTCAAGGTTAGTATTATGAAGTTAAGTTTGTCAAAAAATCATATGCCTTAGAGGTTGAACGTATAGCTGTGGCTCCTAAAATTTTCCTACCATCATAGCTTAATTTTCGCTAAGCTTTGTCAGTTGACGAACGCTTAGAACTTAATTTCAGCCCCTACGCGCCATACGCGGCCGTACATGTTGAGATCTTCCACATCTTTATCGAGGATGTTGTTTACCGCTACGAAGGCCGAGAAGTTTTCATTAAAGTTACGCGTTACCGCTGCATTCAATGTATTGAAGGAATAGAGGTCATAACTGGTGCTGCTGCGGCCGCTCGCATTGTACGCATAGTCATGAGTGAAGCTGTTCCAAAGGACTGCATTGTAGCCGGTCTTCTTGTGATCATCGTATACGAGTTGTACCGTCGTAATCGATTTGGCGCGGTTCAACAAACGGGTATCCGTCGTTTTATCCTTCGCATCGATATAGTTGTAAGTGCCTTTTAAGGTCAAGCGGTCGCTCAATTTATGACCTACCGTTAATTCTACGCCGTTAATCTGTGCTTTATTTACGTTTACATACTGTGCATGGTACACACCGGTAGCCGCATCACGCCAATGATTGTAGTTGATTAAGTTGGATACCTTATTATTGTAGTACGTGATTTTGCCGAAGGAGTTACCGCGTTCGCCTTCCAAGGAGAAGTCAAAGTTGGTGGATTTTTCCGGTTGCAAATCCGGGTTCCCCACTACATTTACCATGATTGGTCCCGGACTGTGCCACATATCCATGTAGAGTTCGGACACGGTCGGCACTTTATAACCCTTACCGTAGTTGGCTTTGAAACGAAGGTTATCCTTAATGCTGTAATTTAAACCGATATGCGGTGACACATTGGAACCGAAGGAGCTGTTATGCTCATAACGAACCGATGGCTGGAGCATAAGTTTATCCGTTACCTGCCAAGTATCTTCTACAAAACCGGAGTAGGAGTTAACTGTGTGGGCTTCCTGGGTTTTCACACCATTGGAATCTGCTTGACCGCCCAAACGGGTACCCGCATAGTACACCTTGCGATATTCACCGCCGAAGGTCAACGTATGTTGATCATTGAGGAACATGGTGTTCTGCGCATCCGTTACCCATGTATAGTATTTCGCGCGGTCATAGTCGGAGCTCGGATACATGCGCTCCATCATGGTCTGTGCCACTTTGCTGAAGCGGCCCAAGAAAGAAAAGTCCACATTATTGCTCATATCATAATCTTTTTTAAGCTGATTATAGTACGTGCGCACTTGGTATTCGTTTTTAGCGGTCGCCCCGGTATAGGTAGCACTCAAACCGTAGCCCGTATTGTTGTAATGCTCCACCTTGTCTTTTTGCTGGTCATAGGTCATGCCACGACTGATACCCTGCACATCGGCCAGCTCGGTCCGAAGTTTTTCTTTAAAATAATTCGCATCCAAACGAAGTTTATTCTTGTTGGCGTTTTCAAAATCATAGGTAGCACTAATGTCAAAATTCTGACGATTGCCAAACATATAGCGGTTGTAGCCTTCACTACCCACCTTAGTGGCAGACGCTTCCGTTACGGTCAAAATATTCTGAGGACGCACTTTGGTAAACTGAGCGCCCGTTGTCAAATTCCAACGGCCCTGCTTGCCGGAATCATAGCGATAATAATTGTTCTGTTGTCTTGTCCCCGTATTAACACCGACTGTTACGCCTTCTTTATCAGGAATCTTCGTAATGATGTTAATAACACCGCCCATAGCATCTGAACCGTATAGGGAGCTCGTCGCACCGCGTACGATTTCCACTCGTTCCACCGTATCAAGGCTCATGCGGCCCAAGGTATACACATTAGCCGTACTGTCCGTATCTTCACCGGCAATACGCTTGCCGTCCATCAAAATGAGGGTATGTTTTGTATCCATACCGCGGAGCATTACCTGATTCCCCGTCATAGCCGATTCGGCAAGACTCACATTATCTGCCAACTGCAAGGCGGATACCAAATCGGTAGCACCCATGCGTTTCATATCTTCAGCCGTAACTACTTCTACCGCCTGCGGTGCTGCTTTCACGGTTTCCGCTGTTTTGGACGCCGTAACGACTACCAAATCCGTTTCTAAATCAGCGGCTTGAACACCATATACCGGTGCCAATAACACAGCTAAGGTCATAGCACGCAACACAAGTTCTTTGGATTTTACTCTTTTCATCTCTAAACACCTCTAAACAACACACAATAAAAACACAAATCAAAAACAACACAATAATTACAAGACTAACAATTATATAAATTAAAAAGCACACGACATATTAAAACGGAATTATTCCGCAAAGCACATAAATTCCCCGATTACATCTGATTTCCACAAATGCACTGCTCCCCGTAAGCCAAAACCTTTATGGACTCTGACTTTATAAAAACAACACCTAATCTTATAAAAAAGCAGCCAAACACAATCACCGCTTCTTCATCTAAAGGTTCTAAAAAAATCCGCAGCACAGATAAGGAACTTCGTTCTACCGAGACTACTCAGTCCTATCTGTGCAACGGAATCTATCATAACTTCCACTCGGAAGTAGTATCAGCCTAAACATCTTGGCTGTTATAAACAACTATCAGTAACCTTATGAGGTACTAGAATTTCATTTCCGCACCTACACGCCATACGCGGCCGAATAAGTACAAATCATTAATCTCTTTATTCAAGATATTTTCAACGGCGGCAAATACGGAGAAGTTTTTGTTAATCCGTTTCGTAGCCGATACGTTAAGCGTATTAAAGCTATAATATTTGCTGTTAAAATAATAATCTTCTGTAAATGAATCCCAGAGGGTAATATTATAGCCGTTAACTTCTTTATTATCGTACGACAACTGCGCCGTGCTGATGGATTTAGGACGGTTGGCCAAGCGGCTGCCGTCGCTTTCATCGGTGGCGTGAATGTAATTGTGGCTCAATTTAAAGGTCAAACGATCGTTAAAATTGTAGCCCCAGGTAGTTTCCACGCCTTTAATGCGGGCTTGGTCCACATTGACATATTTATAAGTCAGGAAACCGCTGATGTAACCAACCATGGTGGAATCAATCAAGTTCTTGATGCGATTATCATAGTAGGATACTTTGGCAAACATTTTGCCCCGTTCCCCTTCTAAAGAAATGTCAAAGTTCTTGGATTTTTCCGGTTTTAAATCTTCATTGCCCAAGATGCGATACGAGAACGTACCTACTGTATGACTGAAGTTCATGTACAAGTCGGAAATGCTTGGTGCCCGATAACCTAAACCATAATTTGCTTTGAAGCGGAAGTTTTTGGAGAAGTTATAGGTTGTCCCCAATTTTGGTGATACATTGGAGCCGAACTGTTCGTTATATTCATAGCGAACGGCCGGTTGTAAAATCCACTTATCATTAACCTGCCAAGTGTCTTCCACAAAAGCAGCTACGGAATCAACTTCATGCTTAGCCTTGTCCTCCAAACGAGTGCCCGCATAGGCGTTTTTACGATACTCAGTACCGAACGTGAGGGTGTGTGCATCGTTCACATACATGGAGTCATGCGCTTCCACCACGAAGTTATAGTACTTGCCGTCTTCATTGAGCGAGGACGAAGCCGGACGATACTCACGGTTCAAACGATCATAATAGGTTCGAATCTGGTATTCGTTCTTCTCGGTTTTGCCCGAATAGGTCATGCTCAAATCGTAACCATCCTGATTGTAGCGAGCGATAGACGATTTGTTGTTACTTGATGTTTGCATCTTAGACGTCCAATAGCTAGTGTCAAAACGAAGTTCATTCTTGTTGGCGTTTTCAAAGTCATAAGTAGCGCTCACATTGTAGAACTGTTTATTGCCGTAAAGGCTCGGCTGATTGTAAATCGGATTGGATGCCGTCGAAGAACTCGATGCTACATTGATTTCTCTGACTTTGGTAAAACGTGCATCCGCCGCCACATTCCAACGGCCCTGTTTACCGCTGGTGTAGCTGTACCAGTTGGTAATTTCACGATTGCCCGTACTGATGCCTACCGAACCGCTTGCTTCACCGCCCTTTTTAGTGATAATATTGATAACACCACCCATGGCATCGGAGCCGTAAAGGGCACTGGCTGCACCGCGGACAATTTCAACGCGTTCCACATTGCTGAGGTTGATGCGGCTCAATACATAAATATTAGCCGATTGCGCCGTGTCTTCACCGGTCATGCGGCGTCCGTCTACCAAAATCAACGTATAACGGGAATCCATGCCGCGGAGCATAACCTGATTGCCCGTACCGCTTTGAGTGCCGGCCGATAAGTTCAAGTTATCGGCCAGCTGTAAACCGGTCACTAAATTATCGGCGCCCAATTTCTTCATGTCTTCTGCCGTGATGACTTCAACCGCCTGCGGTGCCGCTTTGATCGTTTCCTGCGTCTTCGCCGCCGTAACAACGACCGTGTCGATATGTTTTACGGTTGACTCCGAATCCGTATCGCTCGCCGTATCCGCCGCCCACACCGGGGCCGCCAAAGCCGACACAACCAAAGCTGTCAATATAACACGTTTTTTAGCTATTCCGTTCATTTCAAATCTCCCCTAAATTATTTATGTGCTTTTAAAAAGTCCCAAAACACTAAGCTCCATAAGTAATTTGCAGTGATAGAAATCTCCCGACTTACAACACCAACTATCACACAACTCTGTCTCTGTTAACTTTGAACTACCGACCACCTCCATATTTGAATTGCCCTCAAACCTTACAGCCAAACCGCTTGCACCTTCACACTTACTTTGCGGTTAGACGGTTTTTACGCAGTTCCCGTTAATTAATCTCTCCCTATATAGCGGTATAGAACTTTCTATACTTTTTGAAAAAAACTATGTATAAAAAAATGACATAATAAAAGGACCTGTCTGCACCAATATCCTACTGAAAACCGCTTGTACGCCTATGCATATCAACGGCGATTTCGTTTGTGATATTCGGTGTTTGATAGGTCCTTACCTATTATGTCAATTTATTACACTCAATATGTTATATGTATTAATCAAACCGTTATGGCTTGAATGTTACTTGCATGCTACAAATTTATGCTATTACCCTAATTTGGCCAAAACATCTTTAGCAAATGCTGCTGCATTAGCCAAGTCGTTAGCATCCGGATGAGAGGCCGCCTGTTTATGGCGTTCTTCACGTTCCGGATTGCGTCCGTGCGGATGACCGTCCGGGAAGATTTTGAACATCATCTCGATGACTTTCGGATCCACTTTGCCTTGGCACATGAAAGTCCCGATAGGTTCCTGCCCCTTAGGCAAAAGACCGGTAGCGGCTACCATGGTTTCTTTCGCATGGGGCATCATCGGCGGTACACCTAACGTAGCAAAGAGAGCTACTTTTTCATTATCGATGCGTTTTAAAACAGCCTGCGCCGCTTTATCCGCATTGCCCTGGTCGGCCCAGAAGCCCATGAAAAGCAAGTCGTATTGGCTCAAATCAGCGGGTGCTTCGTTTACCGGCACACAAGGCGTACCTTCCGGTAACACACCTACGATTGCTTCCGCTACTTGTTTCGTATTCCCTGTACGGGACGAGTAAATAACAATGCTATTCATCTATATCTCCTTTCAACGTTTCCGTTTTGAAAATTCTAAAGCTACCGACTCTCATACGGCACGCAAATGTTGTACGTTACGCCGTTAATCTTAAGTTCGGTAAATACCATCTGTACTTCGTACAAATCGCTGAGAACCGGTTCTGTGAAAATCTCAGCCACCGGACCGTCCGCCACGATGTTACCTTTTTTCACCGCAATCAAGCGGTCACTGAAATGCGCCGCATGGTTCAAATCGTGAAGCACCATGATAACCGTAATGCCTCTGGTGCGATGGAGTTTCACGACCAATTTCATGAGCTCCAATTGATAACGCACATCGAGGAAGGTGGTCGGTTCATCCAAGAGTAAAATGTCCGGCTCCTGCGCTACGGCCATGGCGAGCCAAGCACGTTGCCGCTCACCGCCGGATAAATCTTTCAAGGGGCGGTGCTGCAATTCCACAAGGCCCGTTTCTTCCAGTGCCGTTTGTACCGCCGCCACGTCTTCCGTAGTGAGCGAACTGAAAGGATTCTGATAGGGCAAACGACCGCACATGACCAAATCCCGCACCGTCATATCTGCCGGTGCCTGCGCCGATTGGGGCAACATGGAAATAATACGGGCTACCGCTTTCGAATTCATGCCGTGAATATCTTTACCGTCAAGATATACGGTACCGCCCAACGGCTGTAATAAACGGCCCAAGGTTTTTAATACTGTCGACTTACCGGAACCGTTCGGCCCGATAATGGACACGATTTCCGGTTTGTCAAAAACGAGCGAAACGTTTTCACCCACAGCCCGCGTATCGTAACCGATACGGCCGTTTTTCATAACTAACGATCTTGTCATGCGCGGCTCCTCCGTTTCAATAAGTATAAGAAGAACGGTGCACCCAAGAAGGATAAGAAAATCCCTACGGGAATTTCAGCGGGGCCGAAAATGGTGCGGGCAAACGTATCGGCACCGACCAATAAGCCGGCCCCGAATACAGCCGATGCAGGCAATAAGTACTCAAAATCAGAACCCACTACGAGGCGCATCAAATGGGGTACAATTAAGCCTACAAAGCCGAGTAAACCGGCCACACTTACGGAAGCAGCCGCTAAAATTGCGGCCAAAAGCACTAAAATGATACGCGTTTTTTTCAAATTAATGCCCAGTGACAAGGCTACTTCTTCGCCCATTTGCAACGCATTGAGTTTGCGGTAGTTCCAAAGAGCCCCTACCAAGCCGATAATGCTGTACGGTAAGACAATCCACACATAGGTCCAACGAGCGCCGGCAAAACCGCCGGCCAACCAGTTGACTACGCCCTGAATTCTATCCGGGAACATAACGGACAAGGCCGTCGTACCGCCACCGAAGAAGGCCGCCACGGCCACCCCGGCTAAGATAAGTCGCAAGGGGTTAATACCGCGGTCCCAAGCGAGGATGAATACAACCGCTAAGGCTACCAAAGCACCTACAAACGCGGCTAACGGCACCCACGCCGTCAAGGCCGGTGCCAAAATCATAACCGCCATGGCCGCCACACCGGCACCGGCCGTTACGCCGATAATCCCCGGGTCCGCCAACGGATTATGCAATACACCTTGCAAGATACAGCCCGCCAAGGCTAAATTCATTCCTACCAAGGCGGCTGCAATCACGCGCGGCAAGCGCAAATAATATAGGATACGCTCGGTATCCGCCGAGCCCTGTCCTTGCATCACGGCTAACAGTTCCTGCCAAGTAATAGGCACGGCACCATACATAAAACCGGTAATAACAACAAATACCAAGAATATACCGGCTACAAGATATGTCAGGCGGCGTTTACGTTGCCGCGAATCATGGTACGTTTGATTTTGTTTCGAAGGCACCGCCGTTTGCCCGTTTATGGCTCGCTCTTGCGCTTTTATTGGTGTTGATGTGCCGGCCGGCGCGTTACGGTTCGTCATGAGCCGCCTCCTTTCCGTATAAATCATCATACATAATTGTGAGCGCCTCACTGATGCGCGTGCCCGGATTAGCCGCAAATAAGCCACCGGACAAGTAATAAATCCGCTGCGTTTTTACAGCACTTACATCAGCCCAGGCAGAACTCTCAAGCATCTCACGTTTAAATACATTAACGCTGTCCGATTTAGGCGACATGCTGATAAAAAAGATAACTTCCGGATCGGTTTTCACCACATATTCCATGCTGAGCGGCACATAATCACCGTCAAGTCCGGTCGCCATATCGGCTATATTATGCCCACCCAGAAGCTCTAATAAATTGCCGCTAAAGGCTTTATTAGTGGCCATGCTGAAACTGCCGGGCGCACCGAAAATAATAAGGCTGCGCGGTCCTTTTTGTTTTTTAGCATCATCAACAAGTTTATTATAATTCGCCATCGCTTTGTCAGCCGTTGCTTTCGCAACATCCGGCTGATTGGTGAGTTCACCGAAAAAGGTTAGTGTCGTCACCACATCGTCATAGGTGTCTAAATCATTAATGTATAACGGAATATCCGCCTGTGCTAGAATATCCCGTAAGTTCGTGTTAAACGGTACATTTATACCGATAACAAGGTCCGGATGAAGCCCGATAATGGCCTCCACACTGGGACTATGAAGAGTCCCGACTGCGGGCACATCCTTCGTCTTTTCCCGTATTTCTTTAGAAATATACGAGGAGGTAGGCTTACCGACTACAGTGCCGCCAACGGCATAATACATGTCTAAGTTGGCGGAGTTCAAAATAACGACGCGCTTCGGATGCTGTGGAATCACTACTTCGGTACCTGTCGCATCCGTTACCGTGCGCATCGGAATCTGCGAGTTGTCCTCATGAGTCAGGGAAATCCAACTTGTCAGCGCTATGACGCACAAGACTACGATGGTCACCGGAATCAATACGTATCGTTTCAACCGGACACCTCATTTCCTTTGACGCTACGCACCACATGAATGCCCGCCGGTTGCTCCTTAATCATGCTGCCCATGTGCCCTTTTATCATCCCTTCCGGTTCGGTCATAGCATGTGCCGATTCCTTAGCAATACCGGCCGGATGGCCTTTTGGTACGCCACCGGGATGACCGGCCGGCTTACCCGGCGCATTTTGGGCCGCAATGCGTTCGTGGGACATGCTCGATTCACCGGTCAGTAAATACTTAGCCAACTCAATCGTTGTTTGTGTCAAATTCACATGCCAGAATTCACCGGCCAAGGTTAATTTATACATAATCCCGTTATGTTCAACGAGGCCTCGTTCACGCCACAAATCATAGAGCCAGGTAAGCTCGGCCAAACGTTCATCGTAGGCCACTAACGGTTTCAAATCAAAGTAGCAATGCTCCAATTGATCAACGATGATATTCGCCACTTCCTGTAACGGTGATTGCTTCATAAGCACCATGAACGGTTTTTGACCCGCTTCTACCATGTGCTCATAAGCACCCAACGAACGATGGAGCATCGTCATGTAGCCACCTACATTACCGCCGGCGCCACAGCCGAACGGAAACATGGGATAACCGCGTTTAGCCATGGTGTTATATAAACTGCGTTCACGGGAGGAGCGGCTCCAATGAGCGGCACTGAGGCGACGATAATTATACGAATCAACAAATGCGCGCGCTTGGGCAAACATGGCCGCCTGTTCACGAGTGGTCGCCGCCGGCGATACTTTGCCGTTCTTGATGGCTGTATTTAAATCACTGTTTTCAAACACATTGAGCTGATATAAATCCATCCCGTCGATTGGCGCCGCTTCCAGCATTTCTAAATCTTCCTGCCATTTTTCAGGAGTCTGATCCGGCAAACCGTAGATTAAATCGACCACCAAGGAACATTGATTGTACTCTTTTAACCGGTGCAATCGCTCTAAGATGGTCGCTTGGTCATCAAGGCGTCCCAATTGGCGACGAATCTTCGTGTGAAAAGACTGTACGCCCAAAGACATCCGATTCACGCCGTTGGCGAACCATGCTTCCATTTTCTCCGGCACCACATCATTGATTCGCCCTTCCAAGGTTAGTTCGTAATCATTGGCTAACGGCAAACATTTTTTAATAGTCTGCAATAAACGAGCCGCATTGGTTGCCGATAACGACGTGGGTGTACCCCCACCGATAAATACGGTCTGAATTAAACCGTCTTTTAAGCGACGCTGCGTGGCATCACTTTCTAAATCCTGAATCAATAAATCTATATAACGGTCCTCAGCGGACTGATTGGCCGCGTTTTGAAAAAATCCGCAGTACAAGCACTTTGTCTGGCAAAACGGAATGTGAATATACGCCGATTGCAATTGGCCTTTAACCGGCTCTGTTGCCATGACCTGCTGCCATGTTTGTTGCGCTTCTTCAGGGCTTAAAGGACGACCGTTGAGACCGGCATGAACGACGCGCTTCGCATCAAAGGCCTCCATCAACGGATTATCTGTAGCCCGCCCCAATTGCATCAATCGCTCTTCGGGGGACATCTTCGCAAATAACTCTTCCGGTTTCATCATATACAAATCCTTTCCATAACTTTGAGATGCTATGCCTTCACAGCTCTATTTGCAAAACTTATGCCGACTTTAATACGTTTTTCACGGCACGAATTCGGCTTATTTATTGGTGGCACCGATGGAGAATTTTTTAATTCCCGCACTGCGTACCAGGTCCATAATGGCGACCACTTGACCGTGAGCCGAATGAGCATCGGCCTGAAGCACTACGGCCACTGCCGGATTGGCTTCCTGCTTAGTCACCAGTACCTCTTTGGCATCGGTCAAACTGAGCGGCTTACCGTCGATTACGATATGCCCCGCCGTATCCAAGGTAATAATAACCGGCACATGCTTTTGTTGCACCGCCGCCTGAGCTACCGGGAGTTGCACATCCAGCGACTTTTGCGCCACCGTTTGCAAGCTGTTCATCATAAAAAACACGAGTAAAAAGAAAATAATATCAATCATGGGAATAATCATGAACATGGGCTTTTGTTTCAATCCAAATTGCTTGAACATAGTATCACCATTCCTTTTTCATGGCATTCACCATGGTTAAACACAATTCTTCGGAACGAATCACAAACTGATCCAAGCGATGACTGAAATAGGTATAAATGGCAAAGGCGATAATAGCTACGCAAAGACCTGTAGCCGTCGCAATCAAGGCTTCCCCGATACCGCCCGTAATGGCCGCTGCCCCGCCGCCGTTATCGAGGACACCGAAAGTACCGATCATGCCGGTAACCGTCCCCAACAGGCCCAATAACGGAGCCACCGTAACGATGGCACTTAAATAATCCAAATACCGTTTGAAGGACGACGTTTCAAACGTCATTTGCTCCATAAAGGCATTTTTCATACTTTGCTCCGATTCTCGATTACTGCAACCGGCATGCACTACGCGACTGATAGATAAAGGATACTGCTGACAAAGCTCGTCGATTTCACGCCAATTGCCGGCTTTGGCACTGTGATACACGCCATGAGAAAAACCGCGCCCGCCTTTCGTATTCAATCTGAAAAAATACCAGCGCTCTATCCCGATAGCCACGATTATTAGCGATAATGCCAGCAAAGGGTACATAACCAAACCACCGGTGACAAATAAATTAACGATATAGTTTATACCTTCCATTATAATGGCCTCCTTAAGCCCTAGCAAGCGAATTCAACCTTCTATACCAATTCGCTATACATTAAATGATAACAAATCTTAATTTCAGTAAACTACCCCAAAACACCCAAACCAATCCGTTTGGACATTTAATCCACTCATTCATATGACTAATTCAGTAAATATTCGAAATAAATTTAACACATTAAGTGAATCAATTTAAAATCGCAGGTCAACTAATTCACCGATAAATCAATACATTTATTATACTTACCTTAATTGAGCATTTTATTTTTTACCCGATATTCCCTCGGATTACAGCCCATAATTTGCTTAAAAGCAGAAGAAAATTTGCTGCCGTTTTCATACCCCCAACGATTAGCTATCTCCAAAATCGTGTCATTGGTATTCACCAAATCTTTAGCGGCAAAGTTCATACGACAACGCTTCACATATTGGTAAATCGTAATGCCGTAAACCCCTTTAAAACAGCGCTTAAGGGCCGTCATAGAGATACGGTGCCGATTCGCCAAGGCTTCAATGGTGTGATGATTACCGAGGTCGTTATAAATTTCATCATGAATCCGCTTAATCGTTTCCACTTGAGCACGCTCGAAATAGATATGCTCATCCCCCGACTCGCACGTCAATGTGCCAAACAATACAAAAATCTCCACACATTTCACGCGCAAATACACTTCCGGCAGGACATCCGGCACATTATACAGATCCATAAAAAGCTCTTTTAAACGGCCCGTATCCTTCACCAGCCCCACACCGTTAGCCGTGCAGAAACGATTGCATACTTCTTCAAGGTCAATGCTGTTTTTGCCCACAAAGGCATCCACCGCCGCCTGCGCTTTCGGTACATATACGGCGAGCGACAAGCCTTTGTAAAAACCGGTAGGAAAATATGAGCTGTGACGGAAAGTACTGCATGTTTTCCAGCCTAACGAAATATCGCCGCCATTCATATACAGGCATTTGCCGTTTTCAAAAGAACATTCAATGCGCCCGTCCTGGCAAAAATGAATCTCAAACAAACCGGACATGGGCTTGGCATTATGAGTAATTCGCTCCATCACGACATCGTTATAGACGATGTCGATACCGTCAAATACGGGCTGACTAATCATGCGGGCATCCCCGTTTTCATCCTTGCGCTCATATACTTTACGATTGTGCAAAATCTCGAGCAAACGCGTGCCGGAATCCTGCATTTTATCCCTAATCGATTCTACTAACTGCATATTTCCTCCAAAATGCAAAAAGACCTTTCTGTCAGTACAAGCTGTATACCTACTTTGAGGTTATACAAAATCTGTACTTACAGAAAGGTCTTTACTCTAAATATCAATTAATTGCTTTAGTATTCTTCATCTAAACTAAATGGATTCTCAATTCTATTCTTGAGAATTAATCTTAAATAAATTATGTTAGTTTGTCAAGCGAAAACTAATCGGAACATTCACCGTGATACTTTCACCGGTCGGGTTGTTATATGGCGTGGCATTATACACTGCCTTCAATGCCGCATCGGCAAGCAACGAATTAGTTGACGATATTACATCCGCCACTACTAAATTCCCTCCGCTGTCCAAAGTGACCTGTACCATCACATCGCCTTCAATATTACGCCTTACAGCCATGGGCGGATACGATTTATTGGCATTGACGGCACTCCAAAAACCATCCATATCAAAGGGCTCACCGGGAGCTACGCCTTCTTCTGTGCCGTTCCCGACACCGGCACCTTCACCATTACCAAGGCCTTCGCCAACGGGACCACCCGCTTCATTTGCCCCTTGACCGATACCGTTAAACGATGTAGTGGTACCTTCGTGAGCCCCCGGTATAGCCAATGTACCACTGCCGGGCGCTACTACCGATGCCGGTGCCACCGCTTGCGGTGTTTCCGACGGTGTCCCGCCGCCATAACCGCCGGCTGCCGGATTCGTAGTTTGACTCACCGCGGCTACACGCTGACTCACATCCTCTACGGCTAAGGGTTTGGGAAACTCTACTTGTTTCGCTATTGTCTCTTCCTGCGCCACAGGAATCGATAAATCAATTTCATACGCCTCTGATGCCGCCATCTGACTCATGTGATAGCCGATAACGCCTAAAGCGACAGCAGCTATTAAATGAAAACCAAGCGAGCCGATGACGGCTTTACGCCATACAAATACCTGTTCCATAATTACCTCCTTATACGATAAATCCTAAGTCTAATCCTATCTAAATCAAAATTTAGATCAATTTTTACCTTCAGGAATTATGAGAATATTACTCAATAAGTTAATAATAACAGGGACATGTTGAGAGTTCTGCTCCAAAAAGACATTTAATTTTCAATTTATGGGTAAACTTGCGGTATAAAGCAAAAAGTGAGAGCGAAATACATCGCTCTCACTTGAATTAATTTATTCTACTTTGCAACTAGGCCACTATTCAGCGCAATCTTAACTTTGCCTGTAATTATGCCTGTGGCACCAATAAAAACTGAATCGGCAAATTAGATGCTCCGGCGGGAATAAATTGAATCGTCAATAATTTACCCGCTTTATAGGTGTTGAAATACTGGCTGTCTTCCGTCGTATTATTACCTAAAAATAAGCGTGCTCCCGTCGGTACATTATAAATTTCCGATTGGCCGTCATACGTTACCTTAAAGGAACCGGCATAGGCTCCGCCCAAAGGGTTGATGTAAAGGGCAAAATCTCGATTGCCCATAGTGGGAATCGTCACTTCATAGCTCACACCGTAATTACCGCGATTCGTTACGGCCGTACCGCTTACCGCCGCAACAGTGCTTACATCACCTGTAGCACCGGCAGCACTTCCAGTACCTGAAGCATTGGAAGCTGTATTTGGCGTCAATTCATCAACGCCTTCCACGAAGGGATCTTCACGGTCATTAGCTACCATAACAGACACAGGTCCCAAGGAACTGTCAAAGGGCTGCATCAAGGTCAAACGACGCTGAGCGCCCACATAAGTACCGCGCAAGGCCACTTCATCCATAGGCAAAGTTTCCGCCATCAAAGAACCGCCCAAAGCCGGTGTTTCAAAGGGTAACATCATGACTTTTACGTACACCGGACCGGTAGACGTAAAGTCAAAAATCCCGGAGAACAAGTCATCCTGCGGAATCGGGATTTTATCGAGTTTTGAAAAGAAAGCTTGTTTGCCGCCCGGCGCCAACGTCACCGTATCAAGCACGGTTGGCTTTAATTTGGCCTCAGCCTGAGCCTGCTGACGAACCTCTTTACGCCAAGCCTTAACCGCCTGTTCACGCTGTTTGCCCACTACATCATCGCCTACTTTGACAGCCTCATCGTCACCTCTTTGGTCGGCTACGGCCATCTTCTCAATCGCGCCGCCCGTATTGGCCGTAGCGCCATTAGCTGTCGCTGTATTGGCTACGGCTGTATCGTCCGTTGATTTATTGGTCGTGGCGGTATCGGCAATTTGTTCAATCGTATCCTTCTTTGCGGTTACTGACGGCACCGGTACACCGGCTGCCTTTGCCGACCGTTCCCGTTGAGCAGCCGGTTGCCATTGACGATTCGTGCCCACGTATGGCGCATCCAAATCTTCCCGCGACAATTCACTGCCCACTACAAAATATTCACGATTCGGTTCTGCAAAAATCTCACGGTGAACCGTCACCTCTACATTCTTTTTGGATGTATTTTCCAGTACAATGGCAATTTTTTGAGGTTCTTTCATTTCATTAACAAGATAGAAATACACACGACCCGTGCCGTTAACCGTACCGGCCGCCAATACACCGCTTTTATTTACATATTCAGGACTGTCAGAAAAAATCAATGTGTCTTTTTCTTCCGTCAAAACTACAGGCAGTGGCGTAAAGCTTGTAGTTTGGAAGTTCACCGTTTCCGGCGGTGCCCCGATTACAAAACCTACGCCCCGTGTCCATAACGCGACTAAGATGGCTAACCATCTATATTTATTGCGTAATAATTTCACTGAATTATTCCTCTTTCCTAGACAAACTTTTACTTCAAAGAGTACTTAAACATACTCTTGATTCGAAGAGTTTTATTCACACAAACTCTTCCAAGCCCATAGGCTCATAAGACAGTGCTAATTGCTCCAATTTACGGAAGCGATGGCCTACGCCGGATTTAGAAATATGGCCGCCCAAAAGATCAACCAATTCCCCTAAACTGGCGTCCGGATTATCCAAGCGTACCATCGCCACTTCCAATAATTTCGGAGGCAAATCGCTAAGCTCTTGATGTCGCTCAATGATACGAATACTCTCGAGTTGACGCACCGCCGCATTCACCGTCTTTTGCAGATTAGCCGTTTCACAATTTACCTGCCGATTAATCTGATTACGCACCGTTTTGACAACGCGCACCGTTTCAAATTCCATAAGGGCTGACTGAGCCCCCATGATTTGGAGACAATCCGTCACGGCGTCACCTTCTTTAATATACACCACATACGAGTCTTTACGCTCGGTTACGCGCGCTACAATGTGAAAAAGCCGTAATACTCTGACGATTTCATTGGCAAAATTTTGATTGCTCGTCATAAACTCCAAATGGTAATCACTTTCCGGCTTATTAACGGAACCGCCTCCTAAAAAGGCACCGCGCAAAAAGGCACGACGCCCTTCCATCGTTGTCAGCCACTCTGCCGGTAAGGCCGTATCCATGGGCCATAACGCCATATCCTCTAAAGCCTCACGTCCTTCAACGGTAGGTTCTACGGTTAAAGTATACACATTCTTTTTGCGCAGATTTAAACCGCGACGAATGAGGACGGACGTATGTAGCGCATAATGAGCCCGTAAAATAGACAATACGCGGCGTGCTACCGCATTATTGGCGGTCGCCAAACGAATGCCCACACGGCCCTGACTGCCCAATAATAATGAACCACCCATGCGCAATAAACAAGAGGCTTCTACTTTGGCAGACAAACTGTCTTCATTTTTGTACTGACACAGCTCGTTTTTTACATCTTCTGCAAACGACATAGGTGCCTCCCTTCTCTTTTCTCAAAACTGCCGGTAATGTAGCAGCAGGCGTACGCCTTAGTTAATACAAAATCTGACTAAAATCGCTGTAACCGCATCAGCCGCACTAATTACATCAATCGCTTCAAGAATTACAGGTGATTAACGGTCTTCGCGTTTTAAATAGTATTCTAGAATATGCGGTTCCAAACCGGACTGCATGGCGTAAATGACATCCATTACGATTTTGCCGAGGCGTTCCGGATCATGAACAGCCGTTTCCGGATGCTGAATAAGGCCGGCACGCACTGTACGCACCCCAAGACTGGCCAATTTATCTGTATCCACCTTCACCGGTTCGGCGCCTACTGCTTTATACTTCTCGATAACTGCTTCGTCAAACGGCACATCATTAACAATAGCCGTATCGACAATGCCTTGACCGGCCAAGCGTTGCAAGGCTGCCACATGATCGGCCGCTGTATAACCGTCCGTCTCACCCGGCTGAGTCATAACATTACAAATATAAATTTTTGGTGCCTTAGAAGCCTTAATATGCTCTGCAATTTTATCAATCAAAAGGTTTGGCATAATACTTGTATATAAGCTGCCCGGTCCCAAAATAATCGCATCCGCTTCATCAATAGCTTGCAAAGCAGCTCCTTGCGGTTGCGGTAAAGCCGGTTCTGTGAAAACTCGTTTAATTCGTTTTTGCACGGTCGGAATCTGACTTTCACCGGCCACAATGGAACCGTCTTCCATTTCCGCCATGAGTACAATGTTCTGCGTAGACGCCGGAATAACACGACCGCGCACCTTCAAAATCTTACTGGATGCGTCAAGCGCCTTATCCACATCTTCATCAAGAATCTGCGTCAACGCGGTTAAGAATAAGTTACCGAAACTGTGACCGGCCAAGTCGCCTTCACCGCCGAAACGATAGCGGAAAAGCTGTTCCATAAGGCCTTCTTTTTCCGCTAAAGCCACCAAGCAGTTACGCAAATCGCCCGGCGCAATCATTTGGAAGTCTTCACGTAAACGACCGGACGAACCGCCGTCATCGGCTACCGTTACGATAGCCGTCAAGTTGGACGTGTGCGTTTTCAAACCACGCAGCAACGTAGATAAACCGGTACCGCCGCCGATAACAACGACTTTCGGACCTTTCGCCATGCGAATATTTTGGAAAATATAATCCCCCACTTTATCCGTATCGGCCGGAATGATAGCTCGCACCACCGCGCTACCTACTTGCTTAGTGCCGATAGTCATGAGCACGATACCTACCAAAATAGTGATAAAACCGCCGGTCGCTAATGTTGTATAGTTGTACGAACCGGTTGTTTCATATAAAAATTGTAAAAATAAATCTTCAAAGTATGACAGCCATTGATAATTAAGCATCAAGGCCACACCGATGATTACGAGCAGCATACCAAGACCAAACACAACCAGCCATCGTTTTAATTTAAGGCCTGGCGTGAGCCACCGGAATCCTGACATATGTATCATTTGAATTCTCCTATCTAGCGATAACCCTGCCGAATTATTTGATTTCGGCCGCCGTTACCTCGCGAGGATTGCAATCCTCTTCAACATTATTTTTAAACATATCCCGATGCTCAATTGTTGCCCGATAGCCTAATGTCTGTACATGATTATACAACGCTTCCGCCATAGCTACACTGCGATGCATACCGCCCGTACAGCCTACAGCCACCACGAACTGACTCTTACCTTCTTTTTCATAATTAGGCAATAAGAAGTCCATAGTTGAAAACATAGTACTCAAAAATTGTTCCGTCACCTCGAATGAATTAATGTATTCATTAACCTGCGGTACACGGCCCGTTTTATGACGAAATTCCGGATTATAGTACGGATTTGGTAAAAAACGAACATCCCATACCATATCCGCATCAAGAGGAATGCCGTATTTAAAGCCGAAACTTACGACCGACACGGCAATGCCCTGTTTCTTTTCTTCCAATTGTGAAAACTTCTGACGCAAGTACGCCTTTAACTGGCTCGTTTTCATATTCGTCGTGTCGATAATATAATCGACAAACGGACGGATGGAGTCAAGAATCTTACGTTCTTTTTTAAGACCGACCGTAATGCGGCCGTCCGGCGCCAACGGATGACTGCGACGGCTTTCTTTGTAACGTCGAATCAGCGTTTCGTCGGTAGCATCCATGAACACGATTTCATAAGGAACCTGCATTTCTTTGAGCGATGCCAACGCATCCGACAAGCTTTCGAAAAACTGACCGCCACGAATATCCACCACCAGCGCCACTTGATTAATACGGTCGCTTGCTTGGCGGCACAAATTACTAAACTTCGGAATTAAAACGGGCGGCAAATTATCTACACAAAAGAACCCCATATCTTCCAGGGCTTGCATTACCTGTGTTTTGCCTGCACCGGACATACCTGTCACAATGAGTAATCTGAACGTACCTTCCACAATAGGTCTCCCTTCCTATAAAATATGCTCCTCGAGCCAGTGCGCTACCCCGTCCTCTTCATTAGACGGACATATTTCGTGAGCCACCGCTTTTACATTATCATCCGCATTCGCCACAGCCACCGCCGTGCCGGCGTATTTCAGCATGGAAATATCGTTTTGCGAATTACCGAACGCCACTACCTGCTCCGGTTTCAGCCCTAATTCTTCAACCATATGAGCCAAGGTGCTGCCCTTCGTGCAATTCATGCTGTTAATCTCTAAGAAATTCGGCTTGCTGCGCACAATTTCTACTTTGTCCGCAAAATCTTTATTTAAACTTGCTTCAATATGCAGAATCTTTTGCGACTCCGCAATAAACAATAACTTATTCGGCCCTTTCGGTGCAGTGTACACCGCATCACCGATATATACCGGCTTAGCACCGACACCTTTTTCATACATGCGGGACTCTTCCGTTTCATGATGAACGAGCAATTCATCATCAATATAAGACTGCACATACCAATCATTAGTTTTAGCCAATTGCAAAATCTCATTAGCCACCGACACATCTACCGTTTGTTCAAATAACTTTTCACCTGATTCGATGCGCTGCACCAACCCGCCGGAGAAAAGAATCATCGGCAAATCGCCGATATCCATGGCGAGACCTACCGGTCGTGCCGTCTGGTACATGCGGCCTGTGGCAATCACGATGTAAATGCCCTTCGCCTCGGCCTCTTTCAAAATGCGCCGCGTATAATCTGAAATTGTATTATCTTCTCTAACTAATGTATCATCTAAATCAATTGCCAATAAACGTATATCTGCCATAGATACCTCACAATCCGATCTGAATTTTCGTTTATAACCCCGGATGTCTAATTTAAGGGGCTATTATTAAGTATACCATATTTGCTGAAGTTATTCGACTTTTATCAATCTCCAATATAAGGTATGTTACGATGAAGTCAAGCCATATACTTTTATTTTTTTAAAACTATATGACCCTTTAGATCCATTATTCTATTTTAATTTTGAAAGGAGGAATTACTATTGGATTGATTCAGATACCAATAGTGACTATGTATGAATGTCAAACGTTCAGCACTCTATATCAGAGTCTCTCATGAAGAACAAGCCATGAACGGTTATTCCCTGCAAGCTCAAGAAAACAGGCTGCGACAATACGCCTTAGAGCACAACTACCAAATTGTAGACTGTTATCGTGACGAAGGCATCTCGGCACGCAGTCGCCCCGGTCGTCGCAAAGAATTTGCCCGTATGTTACAAGATGTTCAGGCCGGTCGAATCGACTGTATCTTATTTATTAAGCTGGATCGATGGTTTCGTAATGTTTCCGATTTTTACACTTATCAGGCTATTTTGGATAAATATAATGTAGTCTGGGAAACAACGGAGGAAGATTACAATACAAATACGGCACAAGGTCGTCTCTACCTTAACATTAAACTGTCCATTGCCCAAAATGAATCGGACACTACTTCGGAGCGAATCAATTTCGTATTTGCCGATAAAATTAAACGAGGGGAAGTCATTTCCGGAAAACTTCCATTAGGTTACTCAATTCAAAATAAGCATATCGTACCTGATGAAAAAGCGTCTATTATCCGAGATATTTTCAATTATTATTTAAAAACCAAATCAATTCGACAGACCATGATTTATTTAGCTGAAAAACATGGTATCGTTCGTGCCTATCCTACCATTACCAAACTATTGCGTAATAAAAAGTATACGGGCCGTTTTTATGGAATTGATTATTATGCCCCTCCAATTATTTCTCAAGATACCTTTTCGGCCGTTCAACAGGCGTTAAAAAGACCACGCCATCATGGAGCATCCTACTCAGCCAAGGCATTAAGCGAACCATATCTTTTTAAGGGACTGCTTCGATGCCCCTCATGTCACCACCGTTTAGTCGGTATGCGACGACGGTACAAAGATAAAGTTTATGTTTACTATCAATGCCCACAAGCCATTAATCACCCCGATATTTGTGCCAATAAAGCGCTATATAAAGAACCTCAAATAGAAGGTGCACTATTGGTGGCTATTCCCCGACTTATTAAAACGTCTGCCCCTTATCTTTCTTCATCGATATTACAACTATATTTACAGTGTCATAAGGATTATCAGAAATGGTCACTTGTCGGTAAATATCAGTATTGGCATTTTTTACTGAAATCCGTACTACTCCCTGCTATATCGTCTCGAAGTTCGAATTTGTTAAATCCTACAGGAACACAGAAATTAAATGCAAAACTACTTTCAGCAGTATTAAAAGATTCTACTTTAAATGATTATAAAAACAACAAAATATTAACAGAAACAAACTATGTAATACCTATTGAAAATGTACAACTCAATGAAAAATATGCTTTAAAATTCAGTAACAACTAAAATTAAATATGGCAAGAGTTTTAAAACACTAAGATAAATTTTTTCAAACTTAAATTGAAAATTCACTACTTGTTTCACGGTTTTACATAAATTGTACCCTAAGGGGTAATTACAATGAAAAAACGTTTTGCAGCCGTATTTGCAGCAACTGCTGTACTTGGCGTAACTACTGCATTCGCAGCTAACCCATTCTCCGATGTAACTCCTAACGATTGGGCATACCAGAGCGTATCTCAGTTGGCAGCAGCTGGTGTAATCAACGGTTACCCAGATGGCACTT
>NZ_SVCB01000020.1 GCF_015058545.1 Veillonella sp. | reverse complement strand
GGTAATCGGACAATACGCCGATACGGCAAAAATATCGGTTCGCGCATCGGCTGCCCCAACCTCTTGTAAATACGGAGCATAATCCGATTCATTACCGGTAGCCCCTAGCAACAAGGATAAGGCTCCACCGGCACTGGTGCCGTTAGAAATAATTTTATTCGCATCACCGGGCATGATTTTATCATTCTTATGTAAATAGGCCACAGCTGCCTTTAAATCCACAATAGCGGCCGGAGCTTTACCATAATAGACACCTTCTGCCGTTTCGTTACTGCGACCGCGTGCAGCCGGTGCTGCCACAACAAGGCCACGGGATAAAGCATATAAAACAGCATTTGGTTCGCCATCTTTAGATAGGGTCGGTGTGGCTGCTTTCCCCGGACGATAGCCGCCTACGGAATTTGGCAAAAAGATAGGTGCCGATTCAGCTGTATATTTGCCATCTTTTTCATTTTGAAAATAGGCTTCCGGAATATACACATTCATTGACTGATAGGTCGTATCCACCGGATTGGCTACATACGGAATATTTTCATAAGCTCTAAAGGTAACATCCTTGCCGTCAACTGTCATGGTACGTGTTTCATAATTTTGGATTTTAAAATCCAAAGAATCAGCCGCACTTACCGAGCTTATTAATCCACCTGCCGTAAAAACTGCACCCATAAGAACCATAGTGCGTAATGCCTTTTTGTACTTTGAATGCTTTCCTATTTTCATAATTATTTCTCCTTTCAATGTAGTTTTTACATCTAACTATATCTATATTATAACTTTTATTTGTATTGATTGTAATTATAGATTGGAAAAATAGGAGAAATATGAAATAAAAATATCATCTTCAAGCGTGAAATTTAGTTCTCGTCATCCGGCAATAAATTTAATAAAGTTGCCTTTAGCATCAAATTCTGTTGAATAGGATTCTTTAGAGCCATCAATTAGAATGTAGGCTTTATATGCGTGATTGCCAGCATAATAGATATATCCCACTGATTTTTCAACTTTACCGTTTTCAATAGATTTCGCTTTTTCCTCAGCCACTTTATACATCTCAGGGATTTTACTGTAGTCGATGGCATCGATTGGCATAAGATTATCTTTCACAGTAAGACCGTCGGGAATGAACGCCGCTCCTGCATTCTGCCACTTGCCATTCATATAAATATATTTGTCAACTTTATCAGTGGTACCGGGAACCAAAATATCAATACTAATTGTATTTCCATACTCTTCTGTATCCGAAACCACTACATTGTTGAACACCTTAATTTCTTTTCCCTTAAATTCCGATTGTTCTTTTAATTCGGTAATAATCTTAGCCGCTAAGCCCGGTTCAGTGATTATACTTTTTTTACCACCACCGGTGTCACTGTCACCACCACAGCCTAAAACAGCCAATACAGTGATAATCATGAAAATAATCCCCAATAACCTTTTCATAATACCCCTCCCATATGTAAAACTAAATAACACTAATGACTTTCCCAATAGGAAATTTCATGCAAACATACGATATGGTTAGTAAACTATACAATCTTAAAAGATAAAAAAACTATTGCCGAGTCGAACACAATCTAAAATTAGAAATTCTCCAACGACAATAGTTTTAACGTTAAATCTTACTGTTTACAATAGCAGTAGCGTCTCAAAATTATTAAATACCAGCTTATTCACTTATTACTTGTATAAAACTAGCGACTAATAATTACTATTCTTTTTTCATTTCAATGAGATTGCCTTTAGAGTCAAAAATGGCTTCGAACTTTTCTCTGGCTCCTTCAATTCTAAGATGAGCAACATATTTACGTTCATTAATATTAAAAATGTAAATCAGCTGTTCATCTACTTTACCGCCTTCAATCTCTTTAGCCTTATCTTGGGCTATTTTATACATATCGGGAATCTTGCTGTAATCGATAGCATCTAATGGCATAACATTGTCTTTCATGTCACCGTCACCCGAAATCTGAACAGGTTGTGGAGCAGCCCATTTACCATTCTGATACACATAGTTATCAACTTTATCATTAGTGTCAGGAACAAGGATATTAATATCGATGCGGCTTCCTACACCCTTAAGATCGCTAACCAGTACATTTTGAAATACCTGAATATCTTTCCCCTTTAATGCAGGTGTTTCTTTTAATTCGGAAATAGCCTTAGCCGCCAACCCCGGTTCTGTAAAAATACTTTTCCCGGAACCGCCGGTAATACTGTCAGTACCGCATCCCAGAACAGCCAAGACGGTAATAAACATCAAAACAATACCCCATATTCGTTTCATAATACCCCTCCCTAAATATAAACACGACACTACTTACTATTTTAATATTACAATACTTTTCAATTTTTTACTACACATGTATAACAAAAAGATATGCTTGTTATGATTTTTATCGATATATCAATGCAGTAGACTCAACCTACCATTCTTCTTCCTCGTCTTCATCTTCACGATAATACAGAATCTCGTCTACAATATTACATTCTCTGCAATGTTTCAACCGCTTTTACTTTATCAATAATAGTCTTTACTATATTTTCCAACCGACTATCTTCTTCGTAATTAGCCGGCACGATAAAATTAACGCGATTATCTTTAATCAGATTTTTGGCAGATTCAAGACCCTTCTCCTGTTCCGGATTATATACGGCAATGGCTTGCCCGCCGTTGACCTTAACGAGTTTCATACAAGGCACGTCGGTGAGTCCGTCACCAATATAGATCATGTTACTGAATGGTACTCGTCGTTCCACTTCCGGCGTATACTGATTCAGCTCTTTATCACTACTCGTAGTAATATCCAATACGCCTTTATTGATGCGGAATAAAAATTGCGTTTTCGCCGTGTAATTTACGGCAATTTTAGGCCATTCGATAAGGCCGTTATAGTCATATTTAAATTCGCAGGCATATATTTTTTTAAAAAACTTCGCAATCTCACTACCGTCGATAATTTCTTTCACGCCGGACGATACAATATAATGCTCTATTTGTACGCCGTTTGACTCACCGTAAGCACTGATGCGATCGAACCAAGAAATTACGCCGGGGAAATATTCAATGCCTTCCCCTAATTTATTTAACGTTTGCCGCGTGATTGGCACTTCATGGAGCCTACTCATCTTAACCATCATGAACATATACGCCAAAATACCGTCCATACCGTCTTTATCGGTTAAACCATTAGCTTCACGCCAAAAATCCGCCGTCGTCATTCCAAGCTCCGGAATAAAACCATACTCCTGCATATCCTTAGTGCACAGCGTTTTATCAAAATCATACATCAAAGCCACAATCGGCCTTTCATTCATTTGCATATAAACTCCTTTCATACCGTGCCCCATCCACTCCCCCTAGTATATGGGCGCCGCTTGCAAATCGGGACCGCGCCGCTTGATAATTGCTTTTAAACGTGAAAAGACTTCTCCATCAAGCTAGCCTTTCGTGCATGCACGCCCCCAACCCCCTAGTATATGAGGCGCCTCTTGGCAATTGCTTTTATATACGCGAAAAGACTTCCTTATCGCGATAAGCCAGCCTTCATGCTTGCATGCCAGATAGCGATTCGCGATAAGGAAGTCTTTATTTTCTTAAAAAAGCTTGCGCAAGAGCGCCCATATACCGACGCCTAGTCCCAACACAATAAATCCAATTAAAAATAAACCACCAAAGAAAGTTAACACACTAAAAAGAACGACTGCCAAAGCGGCCATGATTAATTTACCCTTCCAGCCGAAGGAGCTAATGGTAAACACTTTTACGCCCGGAATTGTCTGCTGAAAATAGTCATTAAATCCGCTACCGTCAGACATTTCATGTGTCTTGGCATGGTTTTCACGACGAATATCTTCTTCAGACTGCTCACGCCCGCTTTCATCTATGGTCACGCCATCAAACGCACGGCGTTCTTCTTCCGATAACACACTAGTTTGTTTAGAATCATAAGATTGTTTATCTTCCATAGCAATCTCCTGTATTTTAAATCTAAAAGTCGGCACTATTTCTTACGCTTAAAAGTTTAAATTATGCGTTCAAATGTTTCTGCAATAATTCGTTAACAACGCCCGGATTTGCACGGCCCTTGCTGAGTTTCATAACTTGGCCAACCAAGAACCCGATGGCTTTGCCTTTACCGCTCTTGAAGTCTTCAACAGACTTAGGATTATCGGCGATAACCTGTTTTACGATTTCTTCAATTGCACCGGTATCGGTAATCTGAACAAGACCTTGTTCTTCAACTATAGTTTGCGGATCTTTACCGGTTTCCCACATGGAAACGATAACTTTTTTCGCAATTTTACCGGAAATAGTGCCTTTGTTGATGAGTTCAATCATAGCGGCCAATTGAGCCGGTTTAACTTTCGCATCGGCAAAAGTAATATTGGCTTCGTTAACCATTTTGGACAAATCACCGAGCATCCAGTTAGCTGCTGTTTTAGCATCGGCACCGGCTTTAACGGCTTCATCAAGGTAATCGGCGGTTTCACGCATAGTTGTCAAAATGGAGCTGTCTTCTTCAGATAAACCGTATTCAGCTTGGAAACGAGCCATTTTTGCATCCGGTAATTCCGGTAAGGACTGGCGAGCCGCTTCAATCTGTTCATCCGTAATAACGATTGGTACCAAGTCAGGTTCAGGGAAATAACGGTAGTCGTTTTCCGCTTCTTTTTTACGCATGGACAAAGTCATGCCTTTGCTGTCATCCCAGGTGCGGGTTTCCTGAACGATAGTGCCGCCGTCTTCCAAGGTTTCAACCTGACGGATAGCTTCGTATTCAACACCTTTCTGCAACGCAGTCAAGGAGTTTATGTTTTTAATTTCAGTTTTAGTACCTAGTTTTTCTTCACCCATCAAACGAACGGAAATGTTGGCATCACAACGAAGGCTGCCTTCTTCCATACGAACATCGGAAACGTCTAAGTATTTGATGATGGAACGGATTTTTTCCACATAAGCACGGGCTTCTTCACCGGAGCGAAGATCAGGTTCCGATACGATTTCCAACAAAGGTACACCGGTACGGTTGTAGTCAACGTTGGATGAATCGGATGTGCTGATAGTATTGCCACTGTGAACCAATTTACCGGCATCTTCTTCCATGTGAATACGGGTAATGCGGATACGACGAGTTTTGCCGCCCACTTCGATATCGATATGACCGTTCAAACAGATTGGCAAATCATATTGGGATGTCTGCCAGTTTTTTGGCAAATCCGGATAGTAGTAGTTTTTACGGTCGAATTTATTGAATTGTAAAATTTCACAGTTCAAAGCTAAGCCGACGCGAATAGCATATTCAACCACTTTTTGGTTAAGTACCGGCATAACGCCCGGTAAACCTAAACATACAGGGCAAACATGTGTATTTTGGTCGCCCCCGAATTCGGTGGTACAACCACAGAAAATCTTAGATTTAGTCTTTAACTCCGTATGGACTTCGAGCCCTACGACTGTTTCATATTTCATAGTGTAACCTCCCCAATGGATGCGACTTTATTACATTCCGGACAAGCCTGTTCAAATGTGTAAGCCGTGCGGAATAAAACTTCTTCACCCATAGCCGGTGCCAATAACTGCATACCGATTGGCATACCGTTAGAAGCAAAGCCTGCAGGAATGGAAATACCCGGAATACCGGCTAAGTTAACAGGGGTGGTACAAATATCTTCCAAGTACATGGACAATGGATCATTAATCTTTTCACCGAATTTGAAAGCTGTATTTGGCGCTGTTGGAGTCAACAATACATCTACGTTTTCAAAAGCCGCATCAAATTCGTTTTTAATCAAACGACGCGCTTTCAAAGCTTTCAAATAGTAAGCATCATAATAGCCGGAGCTGAGTACATAAGTACCGAGCAAGATACGACGCTGTACTTCGGCGCCAAAGCCTTGGGAACGAGTCTTCGTGGACATTTCAACCAAGTTATCCGCCGGTACACGCAAACCGTAGCTTACGCCGTCATAACGAGCCAAGTTGGAGCTGGCTTCCGCCAAGGCGATGATATAGTAAGCGGATAAAGCATATTTAGACGTAGGCAAGCTTACTTCAACGATTTCAGCACCTAAACCTTCATAAACTTTAGCGGCTTTTTCAAGCGCTTCGCGTACTTCACTGTTAAGTCCTTCGCCAAAATATTCTTTCGGCATACCGATTTTAAGACCTTTTACGTCATTCACCAATGCTTTGGTGTAATCGGGACGTTCGCCCGGAATAGACGTGGAATCGCGATGGTCGTGACCGCTGATAGCGTTGAGCACGATGGCCGCATCAGTTACGTCGCGGGTCACAGGTCCGATTTGGTCAAGAGATGAAGCGTACGCAATGAGCCCGTAACGGGATACATTACCATAGGTTGGTTTCAAACCGACTACGCCGCAATAAGACGCCGGCTGACGCACGGATCCGCCTGTATCGGAACCCAACGCCCACACAGCACTGCCGGCCGCTACGGAAGCAGCCGCCCCGCCGGAAGAACCGCCCGGTACATAATCAGCGTTCCAAGGGTTCGTTGTTTTAGCAAATGCGGAGCTTTCGGAAGAACTGCCCATGGCAAATTCGTCCATGTTAAGTTTACCGAGGCTTACATAGTCTTCGCCGGTTAATTTTTCTACAACCGACGCATTGTATGGAGGCACGAAGTTTTCCAACATACGAGACGCACAAGTTGCCTGTTGGTCTTTAATACAAATATTATCTTTTACAGCACCGGGAATACCGGCTAACGGCGAAATCGCTTCACCGGCTGCAATTTTTTCATCAACTTTAGCTGCTACCGCTAAAGCTTGTTCGTGAGAATCCGCTAAATACGCATGTACTGTCGGTTCTGTTTTTGCTTTATGGGCAATTACGGCATTCGTTAATTCAACGGCCGATAATTCTTTGGCCACTAATTTCTGATGTAATTCATGAATGGTCACAGTGCTTCCTCCTATTCCTGTATAACGCGCGGTACTTTGAAGTAACCGTCTTCTTCTTCAGGTGCATTCTGCATTGCCAAGTCATGTGGCAACGAAGGAATCACTTCGTCCTTACGGAATACATTATGTAAAGGAACTGCATGGGCCATAGGCTCTACTCCTTCAAGGTCCAATTCTTCCAATTCAGCAACATACGATAATACGTCATTTAAGGCTTTTTCTACAGTGCCCATATTTTCTTCGCTAATTTCCAAACGAGATAATAAAGCAATTTTTTTTATTTCTTCCCGATCAATTTTCATGCGTACACATCCTTTCCATTTTATTATTATATCAAATTGACTATGACAATACAAAATAAGCTGACATATTGTCTGCTTTAAAACTCGTTATAGTCAATCTGTGTTTTATTCAAAAGGTCGCATTTGTGATTAGTCTATATTTACTTCTAAAAAGACTATTATTTATTGCCAATCTTTGATTAATTCTAAAAACTCCGCTTCGTCCATAACGCGAATGCCCAAAGATTCCGCTTTGGTAAGCTTACTGCCTGCTTCAGCGCCGGCGATAACGATGGTCGTCTTCTTACTTACGGAGCCAGTAATCTTAGCGCCGTGAGCCGCCAAGAGTTCGCCCGCTTCTTTACGCCCCATGCTTTCAAGTGTTCCTGTCAAAACAATAGTTTCCCCTTCCAGTTCGGTGCCGCTCGGTTCCACCTGTTCTTCCGCCATCACAACGCCCGCTTCGCGAAGGGCTGCAATGAGTTCCAAATTGTATGGTTCTTTGAAATAAGCCACCAAGCTGTCAGCCATGGTCGGTCCGATTTCACTGACCGCCGTTAATGTTTCAACCGTAGCCGCCTGCAAGGCTTCCATAGTGGGGAAATGCTCCGCAATAGTACGGCCCGCTTTGGCACCGATAAGACGAATACCCAACGCAAAGAGCAAACGACCAAGACCGCGTGTTTTGGAGTCTGCAATGGCTTTTAAAAGGTTTTGTGCCGATTTTTTACCCATGCGCTCCATCGTAACCAATTGTTCTTCCGTTAAGCTGTACAAATCGGCTACGGTAGCAATTAACTTATAGGCAATGAGACTTTCAATAATGCTCGGTCCCAAGCCGTCAATATTCATGGCATCACGGGAGGCAAAGTGAATAATCTTTTCTTTTTCCACGGCCGGACAATGGGGATTGCTGCAACGTACGGCTACTTCACCGGGTTGACGTACGGTTGGTGAATCACAAATCGGGCAATGTGTCGGCATGCTGAATTCACGTTCCGCACCGGTGCGTTTTTCCGGCAAGGATTTAATAACTTCCGGAATAATTTCCGCCGCTTTATGAATCATTACATGGTCGCCGATGCGAATATCTTTATCTTTGATGAAATCTTCGTTATGAAGGGTGGCACGCGCCACATTAGTGCCTGATACGAATACCGGTTCCAATTCGGCAGTCGGTGTCAAAACGCCGGTACGGCCGATGTTGATGGTAATGTCTTTGACGATAGTTTCCACTTCTTCCGGTGGATATTTGAAAGCCGTAGCCCAACGAGGGTCCTTAACGGTAGTCCCCAATTGTTCCTGATCTTCAAAAGCATTCACTTTGATTACCATACCGTCCGTATCATAAGCCAATTCATGACGAGCCGTATCCCAATAAGCAATACGCTCAATCACTTCATCAATGGTTTGGCACACTTTATAATTTGGATTTACATGGAAATGATACTCTGCCAAACGTTTCAAGAGTTCACTTTGAGAGTGAATATCGGAGCCTTCCGAAGAACCGACAGCATAGGCGAAGAAGTCGAGATTACGACTGGCTGTAATGGCCGGATCTAACTGACGAAGTGATCCGGCTGCGGCATTACGGGGATTTACAAAGGTCGGGAGCCCCGCCGCTTCGCGTTCTTCGTTAATGCGTTGGAATTCCTTATGAGGCATGTATACTTCGCCGCGAATTTCAATATAAGGCGGAGCGTTTTCAATCCAAAGCGGTACCGATTGGATGGTACGCACATTATTTGTTACATCTTCACCGACACGGCCGTCACCACGCGTTACAGCTCTTACGAGAACGCCGTTTTCATAGTGAAGATTACAAGCCAAACCGTCGATTTTAAGCTCAATTACATATTCAGGTCGATGCCCGAGATCGCGTTCGGTGCGCTCTGCAAACGTACGCACTTCAGCATCACTGAACACATTGCCGAGACTCAACATAGGTCGTCCGTGAACGACTTTCGGAAAATCCCCTTCAATCTTGGCTCCCACACGCTGAGTTGGCGAATAGGAAGTAACAAACTCGGGATGAGCCGTTTCTAAATCGAGTAATTCCCGATAGAGTTTATCATACTCATAGTCTTCCATTTCCGGCGCATCTTTTACATAGTACAAATAACCGGCATGAGCCAATAATTGTTGCAAAGCATGTGCTTTTGCTTCTTCCGTAGCGGCACCGGCTACGGCTGCTCTTAATTCTTTCATTGTGGGCATGATTTTTCTCCTACATCATGTAGCTTAATACAATCTATTTGCTTTTAAAGCGTTATTTATTAACCCAATTATTTTTCAAGACGTTTAACCGGCGCGAATTGAGCCATAATCAAACGGACCCCTTGCGTCGGAAAATCTATTTTTAACTTCAAGCCGGAACCGGACCCCTGAAGTTCGATAACCTTGCCATTTCCCCATTTGGAGTGAACCGCTGTATCGCCCACTTGCCAGTTCTCCACTACAGGATTGCGCAGAGTAGGCTTTGTTACAGGACGAGACATGACGGATAAATGAGACGGCACATGACGCTGAATATCTTCACGCACCTTGCGTTTAGGCCGTAATTCTTCAATCAAGCCTTCCGGAATTTCTTTTAAGAAGCGTGACGGTAAATAACCGTTAGTGCGCCCGAATACGGTACGAGTCGTTGCATTTAAGAGGTAAAGCTCTTTTTCGGCCCGAGTAATACCTACATAGCAAAGACGTCGCTCTTCTTCGATTTCTTCCGGATTCATAAGGGTGCGGCTATGTGGGAATAAACCTTCTTCCATACCGGCCAGGAACACGATTGGGAATTCCAAGCCTTTGGCGGAGTGAAGGGTCATCAAGGTTACTTTCGAATCAGCCTGTTCATAACTATCCACATCATTTACAAGCGCTACTTGTTCCAAGAAGTCTTGCACCGTGCCGGTTGGGTTTTCATCTAAGAATACTTTAGCTACGGATAACAATTCACCGATGTTTTCTACGCGCGCTTCGTCTTGCGGATCCGTGCTGTCTTCCAATTCTTTGAGATAACCGGTTTTTTCCAAAATCGATTCCAAAATCTGCAATACATTATGGTTATCCATCATGGCAACTAAGGTAAAAATCAAAATACCGAATTCTTCCAGTTTTTCCTTCGTTTTTCCCTTAATTGTGGGAATATTGCTTAACATAGTCAAACTCATAAATAAGGAGTTACCCGTTTCACGAGCATAATCCTGCAACTTAGCAACTGTCGTAGCACCGATGCTGCGTTTTGGCACGTTGATAATACGCATGAGGCTCAAATCGTCAAAAGGATTAAAGAGTACCTTTAAATAGGCCAACACGTCTTTAATTTCTTTACGGTCATAGAACTTCGTGCCCCCTACCATTACGTATGGAACGCCCCGTTTAATGAGTCCTTCTTCAAGGGCACGGGACTGCGCATTGGTACGGTATAAAATAGCCATGTTGCCATACGGTACTTCGTGAATATCGTGCTGTTTAGCAATGGTTTCACTGATAAAAGCCGCTTCTTCCTGCTCCGATTGGGCTTCGAAATGGCGAATCTTCGGCCCCATGTCTTTATCCGTCCAAAGGACTTTATCGGGACGCCCTTCGTTGTTGTCGATAACAGCGTTGGCCGCTTCCAAAATTGTCTTCGTGGAACGATAGTTCTGCTCCAGTTTTATTGTTTTAGTAGCCGGATAGTCTTTTTCAAAATCAAGAATGTTCTGAATGTCCGCACCGCGCCAAGCATAAATACTCTGGTCCGCATCCCCTACAACACAAATATTTTGCCATTTGGAGGCCAATAAATGAGCCAACGTATATTGAGCATGGTTCGTATCCTGATATTCGTCAATCATGATATAGCGGAAGCGATTACTGTATTTCTGAAGAATATCTTCACGGCTCTGCAAAAGTTTAACCGCTACCATGAGCAAATCATCGAAGTCGAGAGCATTATTCTTGCGGAGTTCTTTCTCATAATATTCGTATACGTCAGCCACTTTTTGACTGTAAAAATCACGAGCTTCCATGCGAAACTCATGGGCCATCAAGAGGCGGTTCTTCGCATCGGAAATAGCACTCAGCATGGCTCCGGCCGGGAAATATTTATCATCCAGATTCAGGCTCTTCAGCGCCCCCTTAATAACGGCTTGTGAGTCCCCTGTATCATAAATCGTAAAGTTTTTGCTGTAGCCGAGGAAATTATCCAGCTCAAAGCGTAAAAACTTCGCACAAAAGGAGTGAAACGTACTGAGCCAGATACGGTCCGCCATAGAACCTACCAAATCCTCAACACGGCTTTTCATCTCTTTAGCCGCTTTATTGGTAAAGGTAATGGCTAAAATTTCATAAGGATTTACACCCTGTGATAATAAATAAGCAATGCGATACGTCAGTACACGCGTCTTACCGGATCCGGCGCCCGCTACAATCAGTAGAGGTCCTTCCGTTGTGCGTACTGCTTCTTGTTGCTCTTTATTCAAGTCGTCAAATATACTACTCATAACAGTCCTTTCTACACAGTGTAATCAGAATGAACAAAAACGTTGCAAAGGGCAACGTTTTTGTTTTACTTATATAGCTACTTAGTCGTATTATTTCATAGCTCCCAAGATTTGAGGAACGATTTGTTTTTTACGGGACAAAGTATTAGCCAAGAATACTTCCTGTTCCTTAGGTTCCTGACCGAAAGCAGCTTTAACGATAGCGTCAGCATCGCCGGCGAATAATAAGTTAGTGCTTTCTTTCAAGATATCCGTAACCATGATGTAAGATGCAGCATAATTGTTGGATGTACGCAATTCTTCCAAAGCTTTTAACAAAGCCGCTTTACGAGTCAATACCTCTTCAGCATTCATAGTAGTCAACTGACCAATGCTGATAACCTGACCGTTAGCACCGAATTCTTTCATGTCGGTACGAACAATTTGTTCGTCGCTGAAATCGGATACGTCGGCACCGGCTTTTAACATTTCAAGGCCGTACGCTTCCAAATCTACACCGGCGATAGCAGCCAATTTCTTAGCGGTTTCTACGTCTTTTGGTGTGCATGTTGGGGAACGGAACAATACAGTGTCGGAAATGATGGCGGATAAGAGTAAGCCCGCAATATGTTTAGGAATTTCCTGACCGTACTGCCAGTAGAAGTTAGCCACGATAGTGCAAGAACAACCAACCGGCTCGTAATGAATGAAAATAGGGTTTTCCGTTGTTAAACCACCGATGCGGTGATGGTCGATATTTTCAATGATTTCCGCATCTTCGATATCGTCGATAATCTGTACTTTTTCATTGTGGTCGATTAATACGACTTTTTGTTTTTCTTTAGGTGCTTCCACTTTGGAACGAACCATGCCAAAGTAAGTATCCTCTTCAACTACCGGGAACGCACCGGCATGACCGCGGTCGAATTCTTTTAATTTTAATTCAGGGGAAACCAACTGACAACCTGCTTTAGATACGATGTCGGCGGCAGTTACGGTTTTCTTATCGAGCCAAGCACCGGCTAAAGCATCGATCAAACGGCTTGGCAAAATTACGCCTACGAATTTACCGTCTTTTACAACCGGTACACGGTTCATGTCATGAGTGTTGCGCCATGCCAAAACATCTTCTAAAGTTGCAGCAGCGTCTACCGCCGGAACTTTTTCCATAACGTCTTTAATGCGTACGGCAAAGCTTGTTACGATTTCAGGATGTTCTACTTTGAAATAATCAAGCACGAAGGAAGTTTCCTTATTTGCTTTACCGGCACAAATAGCTTTGGCAGGCATGCCCATTTGTGTTTTTAAATTGGCATAACCTAAAGCGGAACAAAAAGAATCTGTGTCAGGGCTCTTATGGCCGGTTACTAAAATAACATTTTCACTCATGTATATCACCTCATAAAAAAATTAGAATTAACGAAGTTAATTTATCTTATTCATTATACCATAAATTGCCCGTCTGCAGTATGAGTAAATAAGCATTATAGCATGCTTTTTACAAACAAATATCTCCATCCGACACAATAGCGGATGGAGATATGAAGTAGCATTTTAAATTTTTAAAAAGCTATATAAAAACTATACAGGTCTTTCAATCACAAAATGTTGATTATAAGAACATTACAAAGTTTGCCACAACGAGCGTTATACCTGCGCCAATCATCGGAATAGCCGTACGTTTAACCAAATCAAACGGTGAAATACCAGCCATACCGGCGGCTACTACGATTACAGCCGTAATCGGCGAAATGGTACGGAACGCACTGGCGATAAAATGCATCGGTAAAATCATGAGCGCTGCCGACACACCGGTAGATGCCGCAATGGATGGTACCAAGTTGGCAAAGGCGAAGAACGGCGCATTACCCGAGCCCATAACAATTGACGAAATACCGATGATGGATACCATCACGAGAGTGATACCGATACCGCCGAACCCGGATGTTTTGGCCCAGTTGATGAGTGCATCAATTGTGCCGATAGCCATAAGGCCTTTAGCAAAGAGTTCACCGGCTACGATAAGGCTGACTACGTTTGCCATTTGGCGACCCATGCCGTCAAAATAAACCTGCAAATCAGCCAGCGTAGACTTACCGTCAAAGGTACGCAAATATTGGAAAATCATACCCACAGTCGTACCGATTAACATAGCCATGATGATGTTCATTTTAATCCAAGAAATCCAGAGGCTGGAGAAAGATAAAATTAAAGCTAGCGGAATAATCGGTAAAATCGCATAGTATAAAGGCGCTTTTACTTCTTTTAAGTCTTCATTGGTCATTTTTTCTTCGTGTACCACAGCGTCCTGAGCCACTACAATATGACCATCTCGTTTATCCATGTATTTTTGAACAACATAATGAAGTACTGCAACTACCGGGAATACCCAAAGAGCTACCGGCACTTGGTAGGAATGCCAGTACGTTACAGGATCGATGCCCGCCAGTTCAGCGGCAAAGATTGTCCCTGTATCACTTGGACTCCAGTCGAGACAAAGAGTCGTTGCAATGGCCGCCGTTGCGGACAACTTACTTACGCCTAACGCAATTAATACAGGATACATAGTAACCATTAATAACATGGCCAAACCGGACGCACTGTTAATAGCAAGACCGATAATCATCCCTACTACCCAACAAGCGCTGAGTACTAAATACGGGGATTTTAATTTTTTAAGCGGTTTAATAGTCAAGGTAACTAACGCACGGGATGCACCAATATGGTCCATGTAACGGGCAAAACCCGCTACCGCCATAATATTAAGGCCTAATTTAGCGGCGCGTTCACTGAATAAAATGCGAATGAGTTCATAAATATCAAAAATAAAGTTACCCGTTTGTTGTTTAGCACCAAGAATTGTGCCGTAGCCCATTAAATAGGCCAATGCCAAAAGCACCATACCGCCTATGAATAAAACAGCCTGTGCCTTGTACCTTTTGAATACCAAGGTACCAATCCAGAGAATGACAATCACCGAAATAATAATATTCACTTACTTACCTCCTCACTACTACTACGAACACCTACGGTCATCCTCCAATAACCGTTTACACAACCCGGCGACTCTTACTGAATAAGTTAACACTTAAAAACTTGAGTCGGCCCACTCACAAGTTAAGCATCGCCTCCTACCTTTACACATCTGTGCACTTTTAATTAACAACATTATATCATGTATTCTTTCATTTAAGTTATACATAATATGCAACAATCGAATTATATATAAAAAGCGAGTACACTCAAAAGAGCATACTCGCTTAATATTTTACAGGTCTTTCACTTCAAAGCTTACACTAGGGCAAGTTTCGAGAGTTCATAGACTTAGGTATTAATGTTTTTTGTTTTTACCGGCACCGATATTTTCAATTAAGATGAACAACATCGGGATAACGAAGATACCGAATAAGGTAGCAGATGTCATACCGGCTACTACGGTGATACCCATGGATACACGAGCACCTGCACCGGCGCCGCTGGAAATGGCGAGCGGAATACAACCTAAGATGAACGCTAAGGACGTCATCAAGATAGGACGTAAACGAATCTTCGCCGCTTCAATAGCCGCATCCACAAAGCGCATACCACGCTCATCAACACGTATTTTAGCATATTCGATAATAAGAATCGCATTCTTCGCCGCCAAGCCGACCAAGGTCAACAAACCAATCTGTAAGTAAATATCATTGGTTAAGCTGTAAGCCCCGGTCAAGTTTAATAACCAAGGAATCAATGCAGCCCCTACGATACCGGATGGTACGGAGAACAATACGGCAAACGGTACTTTCCAGGATTCATACAAAGCGGCCAATACGAGGAATACGAAGATAATCCCCATGCCTAAGATAAGAATCGTCTGGGAGCCGGCTTTAACTTCTTCACGGCTTTGATCGGCCCAGTCGTAATCATAGCCCTGTGGCAAGCTCTTAGCTGCTTCTTCAAGAGCGGCAATGGCATCACCGGAACTGTAACCGCTTGCTTCGGAACCACCGATTTTAACAGCCGGATAGTTGTTAAAACGAGTAATCGTCGAAGCCGATGTTGTGGATACAGCTTTAACATAGTTAGCTACCGGATACAAAGTACCACTGCTGTTAGCTACATAGATATTGTTGTTATTTTCCGGTGAAACACGGTAATCCTGGCTGGCTTGAATTACAACCTTATAAGTCTTACCGAACTGGTTAAAGTCATTAACCTGGATAGAACCGTAATAACCTTGCAAGGTCGTAAAGATATCAGACACACTCACACCATCTTGAGCCGCTTTATCACGGTTAATATCAAAATTATAAGTAGGTGTGCTATCAGTAAAGGTTGTATAAATGGAGCCGAATACCGGTTGTTTACGAGCTTCACCTAAGAAGTCATTAACAACTTGTGCCATTTCGGCTGTGGAATCCCCTGCTTTATTGATGATATACATGGAGAAACCGCCGGAGTTACCCAAACCAGGAATTGGTGGTGGGTTCAACGGTAAAATGGTCGCTTCCGGAACGGTAGCGGCATAGCCCATCAATTTACCGATTTTGCTATTTACATCCTGACCGGCCCCTTTACGCTGGCTCCAATCAGATAAAGTAGCAAACATCAAACCACCGCTGGATTTTTGAGCACTGGCCAAAATATCGAAGCCCGCAATACCGGCCTTGTCGACAATATCCGAATCTTCATTCATGAAGCCCTGTACTTTATCGAGCACGGCAATCGTACGGGATAAAGTAGCCCCTTCCGGCAAGTTAACGGCTACCATGTAGTAACCATTATCTTCCGGTGGTACGAAAGCGGATGGCAATACGCGGAATACGCCTGCAGAAACCAAAGCAAATGCTAATAAAGCGGCTACAGTGATCCATAAATGTTTAGCCAAGCGTGCTAATTGATACCCGTACCAATCACTAAAGCGTTCCAATGCATCATTGAATTTATTAAGCCCACGATGTAACAAGTTTTCATGTTCCTGCGGTACATGTGGTTTTAACATCATGGAACAAAGTGCCGGCGTCAAGGTTAACGCTACG
>NZ_SVCB01000019.1 GCF_015058545.1 Veillonella sp. | reverse complement strand
GCGTGTTTTTAACCGCTTCACTGCGTAATATTTCACCCTGCTGTGCGACAAAGCGATTGAGTTTGACCTGTGAATTCGCTATTTTATCAAGCTGTTTATACAGCTCTTCAAAGCCTGTAATCTTCATTCACGCCTCCGTTTTAGCATATACCGATATTTCCTGATGCGTCATATACTTGAACGCTTGCGTCGCCCAAAACGTAAACGTCTGACCTTTGTGCTTAACAATTAATTTGTCATTAGCCAGAATCGTGTAGTCCGGTGCTAAACATAACCGTAAATCGGCCGTTACGAACGTTACGCTATTGGTTGGAGTATTATCGAGGGTATTCTTCCCGGCTTGCCCTAGTTTACACGGTATATCCGCATATACTACGGTTTCGGTAAAAATATCCGCTCCAATATCGTCAACCGCTTCTACTTGCCTAACTACTGTAACACGATCATTACGCATATATCGTTCCAATATGCCCTGATAGTTAACCATTGCGCACCAACTTTCGATACAAGTTCAGTTTCGGCCGTATTTTACCAAACAGCTGATTACTTAATAAATCAGTAGTATCCGCATCCGCAACAGCAAACTCAAACCGTGTGTCATTTTCTTCAAGAGCCTTAAGTGGGCCCGTACCCATATGTTCCGGCTCTGTTATAAAATGCATGGCTATCAGATTAGCCACTGTAAGTACGAGAGTCGTTGGAAAATCGTCTCGGTGGCAATAATCGACAATATCGTATACAAACTGCTCAATTTGTAACTGCTGTAAAGGCGTTATATCCTCCACATCAGCGCTAATTTTAACTTTATCGACGATTTGTTCAATCGCCGTTTCAACACTAATATACGTTACCAATGTATCACCTCATTTTGGGCATGAAAAAACCGCCTACATAATGTAAGCGGTTTAAGCTATGTATTTTCTGAGTCTTTTATCATAAGCGGCATACGACTTTAAGAAATATTTGCAAGCCTCTTCTTCTGATAAAAACTCAATTCGGTCTACTTCTTTATTTCGCTCTAAGGCTAAATATACAAATTTATTACCTTCTTTGATTAAGCACAGAGGCGTTTCACTCAGTGGTTTTTGTAACGACCCGATAGCATAATCGTATGGCCAAATATTCTCTTTTTCCATAATTTTAGCTAAGTCATTCATCTTCATAAATTTCCTCCAGGAATTCGCCTAGTAAGTTCTTAACCCTATCCGGTAATCGGTATTGTATTCCCAGCCCTTTTTCGCCAAACCACGGTGCAATTAGCCCTTCTTCTACATTATCCAATAACTTAATAACTCTATACCGATGATAATTAGATGCATTCACATCAACCGTTCTGGGTAACGCCCTTGCTGTAAAATCTATATCCCCAAGGCTGACATATGAGCCCGTATCGCGACCATACCTTGTTAATACTTCCGTGCCGGGTTTTAGTGTAATAATTCTAACATCTCCTATCGCACCATTGTTTGGCGGATATATAGGAGCACCATTATCGTCATAAAATCGTTCTACACCTTCCTTAACTTTATTATAAGGCTGATTTCCTTCCGCGGCAAGTTTTGCAATAAATTCTACTGTCGGAGGTAAGTAATTTTTCTCCATGCCATACTCTTTATCACCTTCGATAAAAACTCGTTTATAGTCTTCATATGGCATAGTCTTAAACAGAGTTAACTTACCTTTATCCTTAGCTGGGTCGTACCCAGTTAACGTTCCGGCTATCGTACTACGGCAATTGGCGTGTAATGGTGGTAAATTTTCCCCTGGAATAGCATCGGCCACTTTGTACACTTCGTTGTTATGGTCCTTACAAACACGAGAAGTACGACTGTCCATGACAGCGATGAACTGATAATACGGCATATCGGCATCCCTGATGCTATCTAGGTTAGCCTGATTATTTACATAGTTCATTTCAGTCCTTACAAGTCGCTCCGCTTCCTTACGCCCCGAATCCATTGCTTGTTGTACATGCTTGGCCAATTTCGTATTGCTGATACCTCGGTGGATGCCATTAGTCACTTCACGCTTAATTACTTTGGCCAACTTTTCCGTATTACCCCAAAGGCGTGTACTGTAATTTTTTCCGCTCCACGGGTTAGCTAATACTTTAGCAATTTCCGCTTTACTTATTAAATTACGCGGCACACCAATTCCGGTAACACCTAAGTCGTAGCGTGCGTGGTAATAATTGTCCTCGTAAGCCCTTGTTAAAAACTCGGTCATCTTATCATCGACAATAATTCCCATAGACAGCAATTCTTTAATCGTGTCACCATATAGCTTATCGAGTCGGGATATGCGGCTTCGCATGGCCAATACATTAAGCTCTCTCAGTAGCTCTTTATTACCGGTAGCCTCGATTTGTTTTACATAGTCCGCTATATCCATACGCCATACCCTAAATTCGGGCTCGGTTAGCATTTTTTGAGCTTCAGCAATACTTACTGAGTTATCCTGTGAAAAGCGACCATATAAAGCATTTATTTCATTTTGAATACGTTGCAAGGATCGGGCGTATTGTTCTGCCAGCTCACGTTCAATCGTTTCCTGACTAATTTGAGTCCATTCGGCTTCCCGTTCCCGGCTACGTCGTTCCCAATACTTATCCTGTCCCATGCAACACCTCTACTAAACGATTTTGTGCTTAAACGCTACCATACGAATCTGTTTAGGTTCATATACCAATTCCCAGTTAGTTGCCGTAGACATTTCTGCACGGCTAACAGTTTCGATATTGGCACGAGTTGTGGCGGTGAATTTAACCCCACGTGGATGAAGAATCTGTACACGACGGTTAATTAAGTAATCCACACCGGAACCTTTGCGTTTATCACGGTCGGTTTCAGTAGGAACAAAGCCAACCGGAGAACCATTACCTAATGCAATCGCACCGGAACCGAATAAGAAGGACGTGTATACACCACCTTCTACCGGGCACCCGTCATCGATGATTACGCGACGTCCCTGGTAAGTGTCGAATTCCACGTTCATGGAATCACGTTCAGTTTCAAGCAAGTTATTTTTGAGTAATAACGCATGTGTTGCAGAATGCATGACAACAGCCGTAAGATTAGCCTTGCTATCACCCAATAACTGGCAAGCATCAATAAAGCTGGATGCACTGAACACCGCCGCACGACCGGTAGAACCGGAAATATCCAACACGTGCTGCTTCATTGTAGTAGCGCCGAATACGCCTTTTAATGTTGCTAACAAGTCTTTCTGAAGTTCGCGTGCCCAGTAAGCACCGACTAAAGTACCAATAGCTTTCATTGGATCCGCGCCGGCTAATTGAGCACTTAAATCGGTCGCAGACCACATCTGTGCGCGACGGAATGTTGCCGATTGGTCCTTTTTAGATCCGATTTTCTGTGCGGTTAAATCTTGACCTTCAATAACATCAGACGCATCACCGGTCAAATCGGCGAAGAATGGCATATTGTGGATAGATGCTGCTTCGCTTGCCAATTTGTCAAATTCCGGGGAATTAACCACGATGCCACTTTGTACTAATGCACTTAATTCCATAGTGCGCTTGATAGTGTACGGTGTAAAAATTTCAGGTACGATTACATCACTTAAAGTAGTTCCCATTATGTTCCTCCTAGTCTATTACAATGCCCGCAGCGGCCGCTAATCGACGTGCCTCTGTTGGGTTTTCCTTAAATAATTTACCTTGTTCTGTTAAGTTTTCCGTTTCGGCCGCAAACGGATTCACTGTAGGCGTCTGACCGCCTTTCGGAGTGTAGCCCTGATTTCCGGATGTGGCTTTAAATAAAAATGCTTTATTTTTCTGTAACGCTTCTACCTGTTCCGTTAATCCAGTAATACTACCGTCATCATTCACAATTAACTTATCCCGATTAATCAAACCACTAACAATATCAACGTCCTGTGCTTTATCGACAATTTGTAAGGCAATCGCATTATCGAGCTTTAACTTTTTGAGCTGAGACTCATATTCCGCTTGATCGGCCTTCTGCTTCTCGGTTAATTCGCTGATTTGCTTTTGCAAGCCTTCTATGTCTTTGGCACCTTCCGCTTGTTTTTGTAATGCTTTCATTTCTTTATTGCGGACTGTTAACTGTTCTTCCAAAGCTTTTTTTGCGGTGTTTACTTCGTTAAAGCGTCCTTTTGGCACGTATTCCCCGTCGAGATATGCCTTAATAGCAGCCGTCGCCGCTTCTGCTTTATCTTCAGTAATTCCTAATTGTTTTAACAATTCTTCCATTGTTGTCCTTTCCGGTTTTTACCGAGGTTACCTGCCTCGAGACAATTAAAGCAGCGAAATATTACTATTTCGCTTTGACTGTTCGTTTTGTAGTTTTAGGTTTTTCTTCAACTTTTACTTCTTCTACCGGTTCAGGTACAAGTTTTACATCTTCTACCGGTGCCGTTTCGGTTTCAGGATATACGTTTTCTTCCTTCATAACCTCTACCGCAGTTTTATACGATGTTACACAATACTGTAATACGGATTTAACTTCGCTAGTCGTGCCATAAACTTCGTATAAAAGTTTAACCGGTGCATCCTCTCCAAATGATTCAATATAAGCTCTAAGCGTTTCCATCTTCTTCACCTCCCGTGTTGTTAAATTCATACGATGCCAGTTCGGCTTCTTTTTCTTTGGCCAACTGTTCTTCTTCGGCTTCCACGTCTTCAACAAATGGATGTGCCTTAATAATTGTTTTATCCGAAATAATACCCTTAGACTTCGAACACATATCCACTAACTCGGCGTCATTGCGAATCATGGTGCGTGTCCATGTCTGAATAATATTTTGTGGCTTAATACCTTTAAATCGGCATATCGCTCGGATAAATTGATTAAAGCTTAACCGGAACTCGGTTTCCATGAGGCCCGCCTTAAGTTCGAGTAAAGCATATAAAAACTTCATAGCTTCTCCGCTAGTCCCGTCGAGGCCTTGCATTTCCGGATCAATACCTTGCCCCATAGTAAATATAGACTTACGAGTAATTTCCAAAGCCTTTTCACGGGCTTCGACCGGAATATCGATAGTTAACGTTGATACCCCTGATTTATCTTCGGAACCGATGGAGTCGACTTGAATTGTTTTAAAACACTTCAAATCGCGGATAAACTCATTCAGGTCTTGACCGCCGTAGTTAGTTAATACGAAAATAACCTCTTGAATATCTTCGAGGTCATTAATAAAGCCGCTATACGTTTTATCGTACGCATCGATTAAGCGTTTGATGCGGTCCAAGTCACTATAGCAGTTTCCATTGTTCTTAAATGGTATGAATGGTACTTCACCAAGTTTATGCACAAATTCATTGGCGGCATCGGATTGATTCTGCTCCATGAACATGGCAAACATATCATATGGATTTAAGCCTTCGTTAATACTTAGCGACTTTTTCTTACGATAGGCTCTGCATATCGTATCGTCCCAAATTTCAAACACATCATACGCATCACCGGTAGCCACGTCTAATTCTTCGTAACAGCGTACGGCCGCTTGTAAATTATGCTCTAAGGTGGTTCCCCAAATAGGTATAATTTGTGCCGACGGTACAACACCCCATTTGAATTCGTTGTCATCAATCCAATAATGGAGCCAAGCAATACCTGCATTCGACGCATTAACGCATAATTCTTTCGCATTTTTCTCATATGTATCACCTAATACCTCGGTTACTTGCTTGTTCTGCTCATCCGTGCCTACATCAAAACTAGGCGGCGAGGTAAACATATAACCGGCCTTTTGGTCCACTAATAAACTATGAAATGCCGATGGAATACGATTATCTGCATTCCGCAATTCCGGTTTTTCCTTATCCTCTTCTTTTTTCTTCTTTTCATGCAGAATGTCATTTTGATTCGCGTAATACCGGCGAGCGACTTCATCGGCCATTACAAAATTTATGTGACCGGCAATGAAGGTTTCGAGTAACTTCTTCGCACCGGCTAGCTTATCATTTATCCCCGTTTCCAAATCTTATCCCTCCTTTTCTAATTTTTATCAGCGGTTCCAAGGCATACCGCATGGCGTCCATTAAATGATTAAAATCATCAATTGGCTTATTCAGTTTTTTACCGAATTTATCTTCGTCCCAAGCGTAGTTCATGATTTCGGTTATGAAATTCACGCAGCGAGGGTGGATGATAATCTTATAATCTTGTAATACCTGAATTCCGGCATTAACGCTATCCTTGCCTTTTAAGGCCGCAGTAATACGTCGCAATCCTAATCTCCTTAAATGCACAATAGACTTAGGCTCCGCTGAATCAGCTCGAATACGTTCTTTAGCGTAGCCCATACGAGTAATCGTTTCTGCGATTTCGTCATTAGTTAGTCCTTTTTGATACATCTCATCAAATACATAGATCTCTTTGGCTACCGTATCAACTAGCCCGCAAAACAGTGCCGACGGATCGTTAGTAAAACCGAAGTCAAGGCCGAAGAAACTTTGTACATTTGGTCGCTTACTTATTTCAGTAACATCAAATACCCGTTCTTCCCAATTTTCGTACACAAGGCCTTCGACAACACCCCAATCGCCTAATCCAGCGACTTTATAACGTCGTGGATTATTGAGTTTCATATCCTCGAATACTTTTATATCAGAAGGGCTTAAAAACTCATTGCAGGTGTAATTGGTTGTAAGGGCTAATACGTCCGGGTTCTTTGTGTCAAAAAATCGCTTCTTAAGCCAATGACGCTCATTCCACGGGTTAAAGGTAATCGTTATTTGGTGCCATAAATTCGGGGGTAACTGGCCACGAATGGATTCATTCAGCATATCAAAATCTTCTTCATTCGTGATTTCGTACGCTTCTTCAATCCACAGCCAACACAACGACCCTGAATCTACGGCTACCGAAGTAACTTTAAGCGGATCGTCTAAACCTCGAAACAGTATTTTTTGACCGGTAGCAATAACCGTAATCTCAAGAGGGCTTTCGGTAAACCGGAACAGATGATAGCATTTCAGTCGTCTTGCCGCCCACTTAAGCTGTGCGTAGCAACTATCCTTTAAGGTCCTAAATACCTTACGAACCACTAACGCATTCGCTTCGGGGTACTTTAATATATTTTTAATAAGATCCAGTGCGGCCGTAGCCGATTTTTTAGATGCACGACTACCCTTGACCACACGATAACGTCCACGAAATCGGATAAACTTACCGTAACCCGCACCGAATATCTCCGGTAATCGTACCGGTTGATATTTGGCCGGGTCATAGTTAATCACTAATATCATCCTCTCCGACAAATATTGGCATTAATTCCCCGGACATTTGGACCTTATCAGTAAAGAGTTGATGGCGCTTACCCATCAGCTCGGCCGCTTTTAATCGATCACGAGCGGATATCTGCTTAGTCATAATCTTAGCTTCGCTATATCCGTCTCCTGAGCCCTCAACCACTACCACTTCTTCATCGAGCTCACCGCGCATGGCCTTAGATAGCATCGCCTCCACTTCTTCAGCGGTGGCAATGGTTTTCTTAAACTCTTTGGCCCTTAATTCTTGAATGCGGTTTTGAACCTTAACATTCCTTAGCAGACGACTAGCCGTTACTTCCGCTGTTTTAGGGCTATATCCAGCCCGTATAGCCGCTTGCGTACCGTTCAAGTCAACCAAGTATTCAACACTGAACTTATCCTGTCTCGCTGTCAATGGCGTCACGTCATCACCTCCTTTTGGTCAATAAAAAATGCGGGGTATTCTCCCGCTGCAGGCAAAAGCCCTCTTACATCGCAGAATGAAACGATGTTACATCCTCGGCTTACTGGTGGATCCTGTAGGATTCGGACCTACGACCATTCGGTTATGAGCCGAGTGCTCTACCACTGAGCTAAAGATCCATGTGGCTGCCTAGATAGGATTCGAACCTATAACCGGTCGGTTAACAGCCGACTGAACTACCGTTGTGCTACTAGGCAATGTGGCGGAAGAGGTAGGATTCGAACCCACGCACGTTTAAACGTCTCGCTGTTTTCAAGACAGCTCCCTTAATCCACTTGGGTACTCTTCCATGTAAAAAAGCACCCTTTCAGGTGCCTTCTTGCATTTTGTGTCTAGGTATAATTTTGAGGAGCAAGTGTAAAACTAAAAGCCTTTAAGCTTCTTTCTACAGCTTACATTATACAACACATTCGTTGTAAACTGCTGTAAACTCTTGTAAACTGTTTTTAAAAATTTTTTCAAATTCTTTAATTGCCAGCCTGTGCATCCGACGGTCTATCCATTGCCTAGACACACCTACTACCTCAGCAACTTGCTCCCAACTACCTCCGTTTATATATCGCTCGTGTAATAACGCTCGCAACTGACAAGATTCTATTTGATTTATCATACTATCAACAAAGTCACTATATCGTACAAATCTTGCCCATTTATTCTGCACAAATTTTAACCTTGCATTAAAATGAGCTATTTGGTCACCTAAATCTTTCGGGGTCCCGCCACTGATATGCTCTTTAACATAGTCAATAGCCTTTAAAGAGTACAGTTTTGCTCTTAACTCTTTTATGTCACGCTCTAGCTTACGTAGCTCTATCTGCATATCCCTAATCCGTTCTAAACATTCCATCGCAGTCAATCAACCATCTCCTAATCATAACGCCTACCGCTCTTTTTATCCTCTAAGCTAATGCGTTGCATTATCTTAAATCCACCAAGCTTACACACTAGCTTTATTATCTTGATAACAATCTCTAGTCTATTCTCCTCGTTGCATATTCGCTTAACTGCCTCATCTTTAATTTTGTTTAAGTCTATATTAATCCCTCCAAACGATATAAGCTAAACCAAATAATATCCCTATTATTAACCCAAACAAAAATACAAACATTAAACCTGTAACTGTCATAATTAAACCTCGCCTTTTAATTTATCTACAAACCAATTAAGATATACACCACACTTACTAAGGTCCTGCACCTCATTATCTTTTTTGCCTGCCCTAAATAGGTACTTTAAAGCATTGCCTTTGCACCAACCACAATACTCCTCGTCACTTAATACGGATCTAATCACATCCACACTCTCAATGTCTAAGCCTCTTAATTTGTAATGACTAGGGCTATGAACCATGTCTACATTAGCCTTATTTTGATAATTTACCCCTTCTTTGTTCTATCCTTTATTTCGTCATCAATAATTTTCTCCACCGTTTTTATTTGATGTCTTAACAATATAAATTCACCCTCCAAAGGCTCATATGAAATCATAAATCTACCATTGCTATCACTTCTTAATCTTGCAAAATCAAAATTTAACTCATTTAAAAATGTTCTAATTTCGCCCAAATTAAAGAGAATACTCTCTATTGTTTCTCTAGTTGCTTGTAGCCGTTGCATGGTCATTCGTGTATGCATAGTTTTAACCTCATTCCTTTTTCCTCTCAATTTCTGTTTGCACCCTTTCCTTTATATTCTTAACTTGAATAATTTTGTGCCATAAATGAAAGCATAGATCTCTCTGGCTTTTCGTCATATAAATACAATTCTCCACCATAATCACGAGCAATAAATCGACCGCCAATGCTGTATAAATAATTTAACAACCCTTTTTTTAAGTCATTTCGTAGCATCATCATTCTCCCTATCATTGCTATTCAGTAATTCGCTTTCTCGATACATTTCAAACCATGCATCCGCAGTCATTGTTGCTAACCATTCATGATTATTACGTCTATGAAATACCACTGGTACACGCCCAGACTTTTGAGAATCTCTTTTTGCTTGCTCAATCGCATTGTATATTTTTAGATTTTCAACACGCTTAACTTCAGCATGTACACCCGGTAAGCCAACAACATCAGCTGCTTCACCTGTATTACCGCAATACTGCTGTGTACGGCGAACTTTTGAAAATCCTTTATCACGGCACAATGAAGCAAATTCACGTTCACCTTTTTTGCCTTTTTCTCTACTATTCATCATGCCACCTGCTCAATCAAAGGTAATATATTCATACTTTTCAGTAGTTCATAAATAAAAAGCCGCCCTTTTTGCGTCCAATATGTATGCATTACACTGCGTTCCGCATCTAATGCTGTAGTTTTACTAGAAGTGTATCCTTTATCAGCATATTTCTGATATAAAAACCATTGGTCCGATTGCTTGTATTGCACACCCTTATCTTTTAGGATTTGATTTAATCGTCTAGCACTCAATCCAAAATCCTTAGCAATTTGAGTGATACTTAATAAACTAGTATTCTGCAATACCAAATCATAATAAGTAGCCTTTGGCTGTAGTTCTTGTAGTTGCTGATTTTGTTGTGCAATCGTTATTTTCTGATTGTTAATTACATTATTCGCAATTTTTAACGCTCGCCCCATGACTTTTTCTGGACTATTCCAATCCCGTTCAATTTGAATAAAATACTCTCGTGCTTGCTTACCTTTATCATTTCGAGCTAACATACATAATTGCTTCGCCATATCGATAGTCAGTTCATGATCAATAAAGGTAGATTCGTTACCTTGAGCTGTTAGTCTTTTTTGACTAACAGCTCTAAAGTCAACATTTTCACTAAAACCGTATTCACACATTCTTTCAAACCATTTTGTATATTGCGTTCCGATTTCCAAAAACATATGCAAATCTCTACCACTTACTATTTGCTTGTCTTCCTCTGTAACATTAACGGCTATTAAATCCATCATAGTATCACCCATTTCCTAAAACGGTATTTTTTCTTCAGCACTGTCTGTACGTTCAAAGCTATCAAAATTAGATGCTTCACTTATCGGAGCATTCAAAGATACTCCAACAAAGTTAGCTACTACTTCAGTTACATAGCGCTTTTGCCCATCCTGCGTTTCATAAGAACGGGTATTCAAACGACCTTCAACAAAACAACGACTCCCTTTACGTAGGTTACCAGCTGCTTCCCCTAATTTACCCCAAGCTACACAGTTTATGAATGCTGTTTGTTCTTTCTGCTCATTGGTAGTGGAATCAAAATATGTGTTTGTCGCAGCCACTGTAAAGGATGCTACGGCTCTACCGGTTTTAGTAAAGCGCACTTCCGGGTCCCGCGCTAAATTACCTAATATCTGCACTGAATTCATAATTTTCTCCATTCTTCTTTTCGCAAACTATCACCAAGCAATGTTATGATTTGATTTGTGCTACGGATTCTATCAATTACCCGTTGATCATATCGCGCCGCTAACTCTTTAATTGGTAAATTAGTTGTAATAATTATCGATTTTGACCGCTGATACCGTTCGGCAATAATTGACATAATACGCTTAAGCATCCAGCTATCTTCCTTATTTTTGCCGATATATTCGCCGCCCAAATCATCTAAGACCAATAACGGACAATTTTGAATGCGTTGCTCAAATTCATATCGCTCTTCTTGATCTCTAAAACTCATCAATTTATCGAGAAGCGAAATCATAGAGATAAAATAGGGACTTTTTTTATGCTTAATAGCTTCTTTCATAATGGCAATCGCAGCCGTAGTCTTTCCGGTTCCAACAGGACCTTTAATAATAAGCCCCAATCCTTGATTAAGATTGTCTACAATATGACTGGCATAGTCTTTAATAACTTCAAAGGCAATTGCATTGTCAGTGGCTACATCCATAGTTGCTATCTCAACATGTCGAAATCGTTTATATATGCCGTAATACTCCCAATTTATCGGCTTAGAAATGGTCGGGGTCGTTTGTCCAGTCAACCGCTCCCGTTCCATTGCCACTTGATGATACTGCTCGCACATCTTTTTTAAATTGTGCGTGACTTTGCTTACATGTTCCACTTGCTTCCACCTCCCATGGTTTTTCTGACAAATTATATTGACTATTCCATCGTTTCAATATGGCTCTTACATAGGCCCACATTCTTTTATTACATGAAACAGCAATTTCCATAGCTGCATTACACCAAGCTATACCATACGTATTGGCATCATCAATCAATATCTCTTTAGACAATCCGGATATAGCACCGAATCCGTTTTCAATATAATTTTGAAAAAATAATTTCAAATCTTCACTGGTAAAAGTAGTAGTATATTCTTTACTTTCCTTTACTTTCCTTTGTGTACTTTCTCCGGAGTTAACTTCATTTTCTCCGGAGTTAATTGAGTTTTCTCCAGAGTTAACTATTTTTTCATACGGTTTCATAGAAATGAGCAGAAATCTTGCGTCATAACATACCTCACTTCTTTTTGATTGTTTGCATGTATCAAAGTACTGCTCTTGAATCGCAATTGAAGTAAGTATGCCGTTGTAATCTCCTTTGGACTTCATCTCATCAGTACCAAATAGATTCGCCATATTCGCATCGAAGAATCCCACTTGAATCGCCTTCACGACAATCTCTCGCACAGTGCCAACTTTAAGACCAAGTTCATCAGCCAGAAAAGCCAGCGTCTCATCATCCCACCGCATGTAATACCCTTTATCTTTGTAGATAGTACATAGCAGGTTGACTAGTACGGAGGCGGCAATTGCTCCGAATGCTCTAGTAAGTCTCCTTACCTTTTTATTTTCAAAGAAATCCGTATCCAAAGGAAAATACCGAATGCCCGGTTTTCGGGGTCTACTCATATAATCTCCTTTTGGATATCGGTAAGTCACTATAAAAGCAACTTACCGTATACCATACCAAATATTATTATGATTCTTCTTGTTCAGCTGCAATAATAGCGGCTTTTTCTTCATCAGTTAACTCATTGGAAGCATAGGCATCTTCAATAACCTCACCTGTTTCTGAATGAACATAGGTACCCTCTACTTCAATCGTGTCAAAGTCGGCTTCTAATCTACCGTCATTGTCTTTAATAATTCCGCCGTCTGTTTCCATTGCCATTGTTAATCCCGCTTGCATTTCGATTGATAAGATGCCATATTTACTGATTAAGCGTTTAAGTACCGTTTTAATCGCCATACTATGAAAATCTGCAATGCCCCATTTATCCGTACCCCCTTTATAGTTTTTGCTATACTTACGAGCATGCGCTTGCATGTCTTTCATATTCATAAAAATATACTTTTCAAAGCCATTAATAAGCTTAAAGTATGCCATATAACCGATAATCTCATCACCGGTACGATCACCAAATTCAAACTCACCGGTGAAACGGTTTTCGTTAACAATTTCGCCTTCATATACTTCACAAGCGTTAATCGTCTTATATTGGCCGGTTCGCATAGCGAGCTGAATATACCCCTTATACCCCATTTGAAACTGTGCTTCACCGCCATACGGAACAATATAGGCATATCCTAAATTTTGGTTAATCGGTAAGTCTAAGGCAGCCGCCATGGCACCGGCTGCAACAATTGTCTTGGGGTCTGCTTTGGCTAACAGTTTGTTATTGTTGGCCACTGACAATAAACTGGTGATAAAGCCGGGTGATTTTTTCCCCAGTAATTCATTAAAACGTTTTTTAACATCCTCAGATGCTAACATACTGCTTAATGTTACCGGTTCTTTAGTTGATGGTTTAAGACTGTTATTTTTTAACGTGATGCCGCTCGTTGATGCCATAATTGTATTCTCCTTTATCCCTTAATGCTGAATCTTCTTGTAGGTTCACCTTGTACTGTGTACTCTTTTGCTAATTGCGGATAGTCTGTCTCAAAACGCTTTTTATCAAACGTTTTTCGTCCTGCCACCTGCGTCCAATTAACGGTATACGTATCTACAAATCCTTGCTCATTATCACCGAGCAAACTAAATAATTGACTTTGCGCTTCCGTTTTTAACGCCTTTGCTTCTTTTTCAGCTTTATCGGCTGACTTGTACTGTTCAATAAAAATTGTTGCTGTATCCGGTAAATCAATCGTTTTACCATTGCTAGTTTTATGCATTTCTTTAAGTAATTTATTACAGCGTTCGGAATCATCTACCGCCGGCATAATACGCTGTTCAACCATGTTCCAAAATTCTCGAGCCGTATCAATAATGGCTGTAATAACGTCTTCATTTCTTGGGATTTCCTTGTAAAAGAACTCATTACCACCGCATAAGCAAGCAATCCACCAAGAGGAATACCCTGTAACCGCCATATAGTGCTGACATTGGATATAGTATGCATCCGGTACTTGATCGCCTTCCCATTCATCACGTTTAAATGCATTTGCCGTTTTACATTCAAGACCCGCATCAATTCCTACAATATCACGGTCAATATTAGCTAATAAAAACGGATACTCTATGGATTGCAATGTGTAGTTATTGTTACGGACACTATATCCAGTGCGAACAGCAAACTCCTCAGCAACCAATGCTTCTAATTTATTCCCCCAATACATAAAGCGTGATTCTTCTTCATTAACTTCATCAGTCGTCTTTTCAAGCCAAATATCTAATGGCGATTTCCATTTACTAAGCCCCATAATTGCAGCCATATCACTGCCACCAATACCGGTTTTTCTGAATCGCAACCAATCTTCTTTTGTAGCTTTTTTTGCATCAAAAACCTTTTTGTATATCATTTATGATTCTCCTGTGTTATACTAATAATAGAAATTGTTTTGGTAGCCCTTTAACCACGGCCATGGTTGAGGGCTCTTTTTTTGCCTTTTAGAACGCCATAAACGCCATACCGAGTGCGAAACTCTTAACTAATAACCCCGTTACGCTCATCATTCTCACCTCCTTTCTGAGACGCCTTCCAAACTTCAAATTCTTTAAGTAATTCCGGGTAACGTTGAAAGGCTTTAATCATTTCAAGCCCTAACGCTCCCAAAGCGGTATCAAGGTTATTCATTTTTGCACCTCCTAATTCATGTTATAATCACCTTAGAAGGGAGGTGATTATAATGATTAGCAATTCAAATTTACTAACAATGGCCCTTGAAGCCGCGACCAAAGTGGTTGCTAGTGCTTCAGCAGCAGGACAAAATCCTTCACCAGAGGCATTACCTGTATACGTAGAGGCCATTTATAAAAAGCTCAAAGAGTTAAATAGTCAATCTCTTTAGCTTTTAACAGAAAGAGTGCAGTTGCAGCTGTACTCTTTTTGTATTTTCGCTAACCGTTCAACCCATCGTTCGAGTTCATCAGGTTCTAAAGATTCAATCGAGACTTCTACATTAATTTCAAACCTTGCGCCCCAGTTGTTATCATTACGACTTTTCTTTTCGTCCATTTTTACCCCTCCTTCCCGATTTCTTGAACAGTCCAATCACCGTTCACAAACTTAAGCAATGGCGCCCGAAATATGACATATTTGAACCGTTTTCCCTTGCCTGTCATGTCAATGGCACGACCGAATATATCAAACTTGCCACGTTGCAAGCCGATTCTTACAGCTTGCTCGCTAATTCCAAGAATGCCGGCAGCCTCTTTTACACTTGCTTGTGTGTTCATACTTCTCACCTCCTACCACTCAACCAAATACAATAAATGCCCTTCTGCATCTATTTGCCGGTGTACATAAAACCCTACTGTAACAAGTAACCCTATCGCCTCATAAGCATCACTCATTGTTATGCCTGTGCCTCGAATTTCTAAACACGCCTCGTTCTTATCATTGCGCAGGGCTTCGCTGATGACTTTTGACCAATAGTCGTATAATTTGTTGCCTTGCCACTTCAAGGCGCTGTCAGCCTTTGCCAAGAAGTATTCAGCTCTTCCTTTCGCGGTCATTCGCATATTATTCACCTCCTACCCCGGAAAGGAACATGCACTTCTGTGCTAACAAGTTCCACACCAGCGCCTGTGACTATTGCTGTAGTCATAGGCGTTTCGTTTTTTCTTAAATATTCAACCAATGTTTTACTTACTTCATATAACTCTTTTTGTTTATCGTTCAATGGATTCATCCTTTCTATTCAATAATTGCAGAACTCATAAGCAATAACTCTGCTGTTGCCTTCTTAATCAAATCTTTTAATCTTTGATTTTCATCTTTTAGCTGCTCATTTTCATTTTTAATGAGCCTAAAGTTATGAGCATTAAACTCATCTTTAATTCCACATAAGGCATCAATTTCTTTCTGTGCAAATTTAACTTTTGGTACATTCGGCAATCGATGAATAACTCTCCGTTGTGCCATGTCGTATACTGACTTTGTGGATATACCTAAAATTTTTGCAACATCCTCAACGCTATATGTTCTGCATTCCATGTCATCACCTCTTTTTGTTTTTACACATCCTAATTCATGTTATAATCACCTTGAAAGGAGGTGATTGTAATGGAAATCGATAAATCAATGAAGTACATCAATCATTGGGCAACTAAGCTTTTAGCTATCTGCGAAACTTTAGAAAAAGCTATGTTGTCATGGGACGCCCATCTACCACTCGGAGATACTGAAAAGAAATCCACTAAAATAATCGAAATGGCAAGTCATTATGATCCAGACTTTACACTTCTTGAAATCTTGTCTTCAGTCATGGCTGCTAACTTTGACCCTGGTAAATATCAATATCAAGATATAGCCATATTAGAAGAGGCAGAAAAACTCATAAATGACTTTAAGATGTACAAACATTTTCTTGAAAAAAACGTTCAAACAATTAGTGTCGATACGACTTGGAGTCCTGTATCAGCAAAAGTTAGAGCCGCAAAAAATTTAGCTTTATCAAGCCTAGAGCTTTCTTCACTACCTGAAGATTAATTATTAGGCTCTACAGATTTTGATAACTTATAGAGGTCTGGAATTGTTGGAGCATCTTTTCTAACTAAAATCCATTCCTCTATATCTTTTTCATATATGGTTCTGTTATTTTTACGGAGCAAATATCTAGCCCATTTAGCTCGCTTATCTGTAAATTTATAACCATACACTTCTTTCAACGCAATTAATACTTTATCTAATCTATCCATCCTTTCACCTCCTTTTCGTTGATATTCCTAAAATCTTAGCAACATCCTCAACGCTATATGTCCTACATTCCATATAATCACCTCTATTCCTATACATTCCTTAAAGTTATTTAAGTAAAGTTTTACGGAAAACCGTTTTATTGTTTAAAAAAAATTAAATCAACCTCAGTCGGTGTCAACTTTCTTGCTAACGATTCAGTTGCCACTTTATGAATTTCTGTTTGAGTAAACGGCACTTTATTAGCTAATCTTTCATATAATGCTGTTGTTCCAATACCCAAAAATCTTGCAAATTCAAGATTACTACCATAATGTTCTTTAATAAATCCCCGTAAATAAGAATAGTCAAATTTTTCATCCATTGCACCACATCCTTTCTTTACGGCTTTCCGTAACTAAATAATACACCACTCAAAAATAAATGTCAACGGTTTACCGTAACTTTTTTATTATTTATATTGCATTTTATTCGTTTTTCCGTATATAATAAGAGTAAGAAAGGAGTTAATATTATGAATTCATTTAGCAAAAAACTTAAAGAAACCATGCTTAATCGCGGAATAACTCAATCAGACTTATCTACTATGACATCCATTAGAGCATCATCTATATCTGACTGGCTAAATGACAAATATAGCCCTAAACAAGATAAAATTGCTATTATAGCTAAGGCTCTAAATGTAAGCCCTGCATGGCTAATGGGTTATGATGATATAAGCAACGAAGAATCAAAAGGTTACTATGAAGATCCTGAAGTAGCTCAATTAGCTAATGAAATAAAAAATGACCCCGAATTGCGATTATTGTTAGACGCAAAACGGAGTCTATCTAAAGAAGATATGGAGAGCGTAATAAATATTACAAAATCATTACTACGCAAGGAAAGAGGTTTCGAGGATTGAATTTTTTTATACACTTAGTTGATTTACCTTATAGTGTAGGAGGATATACACGACTTAATGAAGATGGCTCTTACACTATATTATTAAATTCACGCTTGTCGATTGCAGAACAACGCAAATCGTTCATTCATGAAGTTACACATATTGAAGGCAATGATTTTGATACTGAAATACAGGCAGATTTATTAGAGCGTATGAGGCATGAAACGGGGTACTAATTATGATAAATGCAGATGAAAAACATACTATTCTTTCTTCGGCACAAGAAATGGGCATAGGTATATATATTGTGGGATTTTTATTCGGACTCTTAGCATCTGGATTAACTAACACATCTCTTTCAGGGTCGATAAAAGGTTTTTTAATTGCTTTAATTTGTACTGGTGGTGCCTTCTTTTTTCAATATATAGCCAAAAGGTCAATGAGAAAAGCAGTTGAAAAATTACAAGAAAAATATGACTCATATTTTTTATAAAAAATCGAGGATTTCTTATGAATATAAAATTTACAAGAAAAAGAAGTAAAGTGGTAATCATATTAATGCTATTATCAATCTTAGGATGTCTATTATATCTCCCTTGGAAAGCTGAAAAACACTTCTCCTACGGAAATGTTCTAACTCGCCCATTAGGTTATGCTATTATTGGCTATAAACCGCCTATTTATACCGAATCAGACTTTCTTCCGACCGACAACTCTTCTTTTAATGCATTTGAAGATATTGCAAAAAAACATAATACTGATTTAAGAGAAAAATTAAATCGTGAAGGCATTGAAATTCACCCCTCTTGGGTGAAAAATTGGGAGCGAATCGACTATACACAAGTTATGATTAACATAGCTATTAGCATTATCTTTTGGTCGATTGTTTTGTTATTGGTTAATTTGATTTAAAGAGTAAAGGATTTTAGCTGAATTAGTGAAATTTGCGGCGTAGATATTGTAACTAAGGATGAATGGGACTTAATTTCTGTAGTATAAACGAGATATTAATAAGATATGTCTAGAGATTATATTGATTTTGTCGTCAATATAATTGAAGACTTAAAGAAGCGCAAAGGGAAATATATAGCATTTTTTCTAAAATGTTGGAGATAAATTTTTAACTCCTCTATTTTTGTAAAAATGTTGGAGATAAATTTTTACTATCATGTTGTATAAGAATATTTTTTCAGATAATGAACTAGATAAAAAAGCAGTTACCGAGAATTCCTCGGTAACTGCAGCTGACGGTAAAACCTAGCTCAATGTGCCGGTATTCCAAATGGTTTAGAAGAACTCAAGGTTATGTTTAAATAATATTGTAATCATATAATATCTCTATTATAATGTAGGCATGAGGTGACAATAAGTCACCAATAATATGTTGTGTACTACTTGATAGTACAAATAAATGCCTACTCAATTGAGTGGGCATTTTTAGTTTCATATATTAAATACTGTAAAAACAAAAAGGAACCACATATGACTGACACTTTTTCCATAAATAAAGATATTTGCTTCGAGGTCGATTATATTGATGAGCGAAGTTATTGGTTTGTACGAACTAATGCCGGAGAATATTACGAGGAATTTAAAAATGAAGGATATATAGCGGTTGGATTTAACGAAATTACTGATCCTAATTTAATAGAAAAATCTGAAAAAGATCCCGTATATAAAAAAGCTTTGATAGAAAAAATAAAAACATCAGCTGAACTTGATGATACTAAGTCTATAAAGCCAGGCTTAATTATTAATCAATTAAAACGTTTTATTTTAGAGATGAATGTTAATGATATTGTATTAATTCCAAGCCTAAACTCGCAATATATAACTTTCGGTAAAATAGTTTCTGATGTAGAAATTGCGACTTTAAACGCCACTGATGATCAAGACGACAAATGCCCCTATATTAAGCGTAGAAAGGTAAGATGGCTAAAAACTATTAGCCGGGATAAATTAGACCCTTACTTATATAAAGCTATTTACTCGCATCACGTAATAACTAATGTTTCGGACTCTAAAAGTTATATAAATCGTTCCTTATCTAGTGTGTATGTAGAAAGCAATAAAGCTCATATAACATTTAGAGTGAATACAACTGACGAAGTGTCTCTTTCTGATATTCGTCCTTTATTATATGGTTTCGAAAATATTGCAAAACTTGCTCAGCTTCCTGCAGATATTATTAAGGATGCAGAAGAAGCCAAAATTAAAATAAATGTTCAATCTCCTGGTCCCATTGAATATATTACCGGATTATCTTTCATTGCTCTCATAGGTGGTTTTGTTTTTTTATATAATGCTTATGCCACTGCAAAAAAGCAGGGCGGAGAAATGGAATTCACTATGTCCCCTACTAAAGGAATAACTTTTTCAGCAAAATTCAATGCCCCCACTAATGAAAATAATGATATAAATCCTATAATTGATAAAATTTTAGCATCAGAACCAGAAAAAGCGGAATTTAAAAAAATGATTGAGTCTATTGATAAACTCAATGTTACATTACCAAATGAACCTAAAACAGAAAATACAGATGAAAATAAATCCGAAAACAAAAAAGAGGCTTAATATTTAGCCTCTTTGCGATACTTTTATTTTCACATATTTTATAACAATTATGGATGACACTAATATTGCTATTGGTCCATTTATAAAAATTTCATTGTAATATATATTAATAGATTCAAAAACCAAACCAGGAATTAATAAAATAACAGACAATATACAAATAATAACTACTTTAGCAATATATGTATTCACAGTTACTGCTGTCATCATACTCCCTCCTTTTATGTTTTACTCTTTACTTCATTATATACCATAAAAATTTTTAATTCTAACAAAATTTATTTAATTTTTTATAGAAAAATCCCCCACCTGCGCCAACAGATGAGGGACACCAATACAGCACTTAGAGCGCCATATCTACAATAATTAAATTATAACACGCTCTAGGTTAGTTTGTCATACCTTATTAACTAACAAGGAGCGTGATTTTTTTATGCCGATAAAATACAATACAACCTTACGCAAAAAGGACAACGGTTGGCAAGTAATTGTTAGCTATAAAACGTCATCTGGTAAATGGCGCCAAAAATCTAAGCAAGGTTTTAATCAAAAATGGGAAGCTAAAAACTATGCTAACGATCTAATAGAACAAATAAAAAAAGAGCCAGAACTTAATACTGACTACAAAGGGATTACCTTAAAACAATTTACAGATATCTACAAAAGCAATAATAAGGACAGGCTTACCTATAATACACTACAAGCTATAGATAACGCTGTAAAATTTGTAGATGATATAGCAGATTTACCTTTACAAGATATAACATCATTGCAACTATCTCAAAAATTTACAGCCTCAAAATCCTCTACCGCTACCAAAATTTTATATCAAACATTGATAAAAACAATTTTAGGCTATGCAATAAAACCTTACAATATCATTGCCAATAATCCATTAGAGGATGTCAAAATTAAAAAGAACAAAACAAAAAAAGTACTCAAAGTATATACTGACGCCGAGATTGATTTATTACTATCAAATTTAAAAGAAAAGCGCCCTGAATTTTATTATCAGTGTTGTATAGGTTATTATTGTGGGTTACGTTATGGTGAGGTTATAGGACTCTCATGGACCGATATAGATCTAACCAATAATACATTAACCGTAAGACGGCAATTAGCTCAATACGACAAAAATAAATATAAATTACAAGATACAAAAACGACTAATAGCAGGCGCACTATACCTATACCACCTATTTTAAGTGCCATATTGGCTCTATATGCCCCGTTATCCCCTGTCAACGACATGCAACTCCTATTTATACAAAAAACGTCACAAACCAAGCTAATAAACCAAAATATCAAACGTTATGTAAAAGGCAAATCATTCCATGACCTAAGACATACATACGCAACAAAATTAATAGCTAACGGAGTTGATATAAAAACGGTCGCAGCCTTATTAGGAGATACAGTCCAAACAGTAATCAACAATTATCTGCATTACACAGATGAAATGAGAATTAAAGCAGCTAATGATGTTGCTAATATTTTTGGATAATTTTTTTGACGAATTTTTGCCGATTAATATAAGAAACGTAATATTAAAGCCGTATATCTTGATAATTCTCATAATATTATATTATGTTACCACATCTTGGGGTATTCGCCAATGAAGATAAGAGATTTATAGTAAAAGAATTTCCTCCATAAAAGTCATTATATATACGCCATAAATTAATAAAACGTTTTTTCTCGTTTTCATTCTTTTCCCTTGTAAATAACGACTTTATTCGTTAAAATATAATTAAAGAAAGGAGTGACTCGTATGCCTAGAAACGCGCTCAATGAATTTGAAAAGGGACTTAGGAAGCAAATTTCGGAAAATCTAAAGAAGTATACCCCAAATATCACACAAAATGAATTATCAAAACTAACCGGTATTCCAGCATCAACGATTTCCGGATATTTTGCAATGCGCTCGACTCCAAATGCAACTAATGTTCAAAAATTAGCTGATGCCTTAAATTGTTCAAAAGCTGATCTAGATCCCCGCTTTACCGACAAACTTATAGATATTACTAAATCAGCCCCCACCAAGAATGGCAAAAGAGATATACAAAAACAACTACAAATGTTACTTGATGAACTTGAAGATAAGGAATTCATAAATTTTTATAATGGAAATAAAAAAATGGACGATGAAGCTAGAGAACTTTTAAAAATATCACTGGAAGCTTCTATACGCTTAGCTAGAAGTCTCTCTAAATAATACCCTATCCCATTTTGGTAATATGCTAAAAGTTAATTCGGTCCACATAATGCATATTATTTATCGGGGCTTATTTGTACTTTATCGGGGTTTTATTTGAGTTCTAAAATAATAAATCTTCCAACTTCCCAGATATACTCGAGATTTTAAAGCTTTTTATTTTTATATTTATTTGTGTTTATTTGTGTTTATTTGTGTCTCTTTAAGTTTGTTTACATTTATTCTAAGTAAAGGAATTTTTTAACATCGAGGAAATAATGAATATTACAGTTCAAGATATAGACAATTTATTATTAATCGGCGAGAGTCCAACCTTTGAAGTAAAATCAGCCAATAAAGGCGTACCTAAAAATTTTTGGGAAACATATTCCGCCTTCGCTAATACACACGGTGGAATAATTATATTAGGGATAACCGACGCTCCCAAGTTTGAGGTTATAGGAATTGAAAATCCACAAAAATATATAGATGATATAATATCCACAGCCCGAAGCGCTAAAGTTAGTCAAGACCTATTTAAATCACCTGACTCGGTTATTTCACTAGAATATAATTCAAAAACTATTATTGTATGTGAAATTCCAGAAGCACCTTTTGATAAAAAACCAATATTTTTAAATAATAGTATAGAGAACTCCTATGTTAGAAAAGGAACCGGCGATCACAGAATTAGTAGAGATGAATTATCAAGTATCCTAAGAGATACAAATCATGAGCTCGATCGGAAGTTACTTGATAACTTTACCATCGACGACCTTGATATGTCCTCCATCCTCAAATATAAAACCATACTTCATAATCGTGCACCATCCAGACAATTTGACACACAAGATATTTATACATTTCTAAATAATTTAGACGTCTTCGTGTTAGATAGAACTGATGGAAAACCCAAACTTACTTTAGCCGGTCTGCTCTTCTTTGGAAAACTTACTAGCATAAAATCCTATATTCCAGCCTATCATGTTGACTATTTCGATAAAAGAGGTTCTACAGATCGTTGGCGGGATAGAGTTGATTCAGAAGACCTAGAATTTGAAAATCTAAACCTATTTAATTATTATGAAATAATAATGGAAAAATTAAAAATAAGTATCGATAGAAATTTTGACTTAGATAACCAAACAACCAGAAAATCGCCTAGTGATTTACTTATAGCACTCAGAGAAGCATTCGTAAATATGATTGTGCATGCTGATTATTTATCTAATCAACCATCACTTATTGTTGAAGTCCATAATCCATATTATACCTTCTTAAATCCAGGTAAAATGAAAATCACCAAAGAAGAGTTTTTCTGTGGAAGCCGCTCTGTATCCAGAAACCCTACGCTTATGTCATTATTCACAAAAATGGGGGCTGCTGAAAGAGCCGGAAGTGGAAGCCAAAAAATTATAGATGTTGTTAAAAGAAATGATTTTAGATATCCGGAAATAGATTCGACTATCGAAGAAACCAAGTTAAAATTATGGGTTGCTCATCTCATCGATTCATTAGATTTACCGGAAATAGAAAAAAATATCTATATCGTAATTAGTAACTCACCTACATTTTCTTGTACAAAAAAGCACATTTCAGAAAAATTACCTCAATATACTGATTCACAAATTAGGGATGCATTAGAAAGATTATATACACAAAAATTAATTAGCAAACTTGGCGGTAATAGGAATAGGACTTATGCAAGAAACGTATCCGAGCTAGAATTAATCAAAGCATTAGAAATGGTTACGGAGCATGCAAAAAATCATTTCAAAAGTATTACAAAAAAATAAATTTCTATAACAAACCTCCCTATAAAAGCAAAAATGCAACTTGAAGATAGTTACTAATCTCCAGGTTGCATTTTTATTTACGCAGAAAAATCTCCAGATGAAAAGGTTTCACAGCAAGAACATAATCCCAACTCTATATTTTATTACGGCCCCATGTTTCAAAAGCTAATCATACTACTATTAAAACTTTCGTAAGAACAAAAAAGCGGCTGCCCGAAAGCAGCCGCTTTTTAATTTCCCTATTCAGTTTTCAAAATTTTCACAAAGAGTAAATCCCTCTTAGTATTTATCCTTGTTTTCAGGAACGATACGAACACGTTGGATAACCGGATTACCGTCTTTATCCTTCTTCACAGTGTCGATGCGGATGTACTTGAGTTCGTCGGAGAATTCGTTCGCCAAACGATCTAATGTATCATCACCGGCAAGAGCTGCATTGGATGCTGCACCTGCCATGATTGCACGATAAACAACTGCTGCGAATTCATAACGCGTCATCATACGGTTACCATCGAAGTTGCCATCCGGATATCCTTCAACGATGCCCAGGTCATGAAGTTTAGTTACATATTCGTAAGCCCAATGATTCGAAGGAACATCAGGGAAGAGTTCACTGCCTTTAGACTCAATCGTACCAGGGTTCTGGCCGGTCAATTGATTAATCATTTGACTCTGACGATTTACTAATTCTTCAAGTTTAGCTACGTCTTCACGAAGGTTTCTGATTTCCTTAGCCATACCTACACGAGAATTGGATACGTTGTTACCTTGACCCAATTTGAAGGATACACCGGCGTTGATCATGTTTTCACCACCACCGATAGTACCACCTACGGAGAAGGTTGTATCTTCATTTGGTTTGTAGAAGGCACCGAGAGCACCGGCGTTAGCCCCATTATAGTGACCGTAACCGAATGCAAAATCCCATTTATCATCCGGATCGAAGTCCTGTGGATGTAATGCTGCAAGAGCCGCCGCACCGGCACCAACTTTGTTGATACGGTCATCTAATTTGTTAACCGCACCGCCAATCATATTGATTGCCTGGTCACGTTGAGCTAACTGACTACCGTTGATAGCTTCGGTGGAACCCGGAGCAACTGTACCGTCAGCCACACCGCTCACTACATTGTTACCCATGTTGATATTGCTATCCTGGAGTGTAATTGTACGATCGCTGTCTACTGTCTTAATAGAGATACCACTGTTATTAATAGTCGTATTGCCGGTTTGTACACTTTCTAAGCCCGTTAAGTTCTGAGAAAGTTTAATATCAAGACCGTCACCGGCACTATTTCTTACCACGCCAATGTTACCATCAGACAATCTGGATGTATTAGCACCGCCATTGAGTTTCAAGGTATCGCCGAGACCTACCGTAACTGCGTTATCAGAACCGTCATCGCCCTGGAATACACGACCTTTATTGACTTTATCGCTAACAGTCTTCAACTGATCTTCCGTAGCGGCACGACCGGACTGAATGTTATTACCATCCCAAGCAGTGTTGCTTAAACCGGTGAGGTAAGTACCTGTTGCCGGATTGCTGTCGCCGGCTGTATTTGCCTGGTTACCAAGAACGGCACCGCCTGCGGAAACCTGCCCTTTAGAGCCATCCAATTTAACCTGATTATCACCACGGCCGGCAGTAACCGTTGCACCTTCACCGTCAATATTGACTTGTTTGGATGCATCAGTATCACTACCAAGAGTAATATTGTCGTCCAAGTTAACTTTGTTAGTATCAGGGTCAACCGTAATATTCTTACCAGACTGAGCTTTCGCTGCATCAGCTGCCGCATTAGCAATATTCTTAACATCACCGATATTAGCTGCATTCTCATCCGTATCATATGTTGGATTGCCGTCAGCATCAATACCGTCAGAACCACTAGCTAAGTCTTTGATTTGCGTACCGCCTGCATTGATACCACCTTTGTCGATGGAAATGCCGGAGTCTTTAATCACAATCTTGTCAGTAGAAACGCCGTCTTTGTTGATAGTTGTGTTACCTACTGCAATGGATCCATCTTGGCCAAGATTAATATCTTTATTTAAGCCCACTTCAATCTTGCCATCTTTAACGGATGTTACCGTATTGCCGTCACCGGTGATGTTGATAGTGCCACCTAAGTTCTGTTTTACAGTGTTGCTGTCGTCAGCACCTAAAACGAAACCGCCGCCATTATCAGCATTTGTAACATCATTGACAGCTTTGTTCAAATCACCAACACTAGCTGCATTATTGTAGTTTTCCTGACCTTTTATAGAGGTATCATACGTAGTGCCGTCAATACCGCTGGCTACATTAACAATCTGGTTGCCACCATTATTTAAGCCGCTATTAGTAAGCGTTACAGTGTTAGTACCACCATTAATAGTGATACCGCCGTTATTGATAACAGTGTTACCCATAGTTACGGAACCTGTAGAGCCAAGGTTGAGGTCTTTGTTCAACTTAACAGTTAAGAGACCATTATTCCCATCTTGGCTGGATACGACACCGATGTTACCATCTGTTAAGTCAGCTTCGTTGGTTGCATTACCTTTCACATTAACTTGGTTGTTAAGTTTTACAGCAGATGTCGTACCGAAGTCACCACCGTATTTCATGCCATCATCAAGCGTTGCCACTTCATGATTTTGACCATTAGGGTCAGTGTAGATGATACGTGTCATAGTATCGCCAGGTTGACCATTTACGCCGGCTTGACCAGGAGTTGTGTAGATGTCAGTCATGCCGTCTTTACCGTTGAGGCCGATGTGACCTTCTAAGCCGTCAACGCCATCTACACCATCTTTACCGCTGATAGTAACGCCGGCTTTACCGTTTTCACCTTTAATGGAGATACCGTCGTTGCCATCGATAGCTACGCTATTGCCGTCACTGCCGTTAACGCCGATAGAACCGTTAGTACCGTCTTTAGCACCAATAGAGAGATTATCGGATAAGCCTACAGTAATCTTACCGTTTTTAGCATCCGCTGTAGTTGTAATGTTTTGACCGTCACCGGCAATCTGAATGGACTTACCGAGATCTTGTTTAACAGCATCGCCGTTGTCGTCAGTTAAGCCAAAACCACCGGTTGCATTTTCGCTGGTGCCATCGGAAACTGCTTTAACTGCATCGCTTACAGTTTTGAGCTGATCTTCAGTCGCTGCACGACCGCTTACGATATCAGGGTTGGATACATTCCATTCGGTATTATCCAATCCGGTTACAAAGCTACCGTCTTGACCAACACCGCCGGCTGTAGCAACGCCTTGGTTACCGATTACAGCATCGCCTGCTTCTACGGTATTCAAACCGGTAATATCTTTAGCCAAGCGAACTGTTAATTTAGCATTATCATCAGCTTGTTCTGCCACAATACCGATATTATCGTCTGTCGATAATTTAGTAGCATCAGTTACACCGCCAACAATATTGACAGTCTTATTCAACTTAACAGCGGCAGAACCGGTATCGCCGGTATACTTCATGCCGTCATCGAGGGTTGCTACCTGATGGTTAGTACCTTCAGGGTCAGTATAGATGATACGAGTCATGGTATCGCCATCTGCACCGTTAACACCGGCATCGCCAGGAGTTGTGTAGATATCAGTCATGCCGTCTTTGCCATTCAGGCCGATGTGACCTTCTAAGCCGTCAACGCCATCAACACCGTCTTTGCCGGTGATGCTTACGCCGTCTGTACCATCGGCACCCTTAATGGAGATACCATCGTTACCATCAATAGTAATAACGTTGCCATCACTACCGTTTACACCGATAGATCCGTTAGTGCCGTCTTTCGCACCGATTGTGAGGTTATCTGCTAACTTCAAGTCGTAAGTTGTCTTATCACCTACAGTCGTCGCCGTAAGTTTCAAGTTAGTACCTGCATAATTGCCATCAGTACCGGCTGGAGTACCGCCTTCAACAGTAACTGCTGTAGCAGCTGCTTTCAACTGACCGTAATTTACAGCATCAGTATCTGCAGTGCCTGCAGATACGTTAGTAATCTTATTACCGCCATTGTTGAAACCTGTGCCGGTTAAGCTTACAGGATTACCTGTACCTGCGCCGGTTACAGGTGTAATAGTAATGCCATCATTGTTCATTACAGTGGCACCTGTTGCTACAGAACCATCTTTACCAAGGTCAATATTCTGAGCCAATTGAACTTTCAACTGACCGTTAACATTATTTACACCAATGTTGTTGTCAGTCAATTTATCGGCATCTGCACCACCAATGATATCGAGCTGTTCGTTAAGTTTCTTAGCAATGACATTAGTGCCATCTTCCTTAGCATTATCACCGGCATACTTCTGACCATCACTCATAGTGGCAACAGTTTCGTCGCCAACGATAATACAATCAACAGGGTCACCATTTACATCGTCAACACTTGGGCCTACTTTAATATTTACAGTAGTACCAGGAGTTCCGTCTGCACCGGCAGGACCTGTTAAGCCGATAGAACCGTCAGCACCGTTGATAACTACGGACGAACCGTTAGCACCGTTAACGCCAATCTTACCATCTACGCCATTGGTGCCGTCAGCACCTTTCGTACCGATGGAGAGATCGTTGCCTAAACCTACAGTAATCTTACCATTTTCAGCATCAGCTGTAGTCGTAATATTCTGACCGTCACCGGCAATCTGGATTGTCTTACCAAGGTCTTGTTTAACAGCAGTACCGCTATCGTCAGTTAAGCCGAAACCACCGGTTGCATTTTCACTGGTACCGTCGGTAATTGCATCGCTTACAGTTTTGAGCTGATCTTCTGTAGCTGCACGACCGCTTACGATATCAGGGTTGGATACATTCCATTCAATGTTTTCTAAACCGGTTACATAGCTGCCTGTTTGTGCTTCGCCGCCGGCTGTAGTTTCAGTCTGATTACCGATGGTAGCCTTGCCGCTGTTACCGTATTCAAACCGGTAATGTCTTTCGCTAACTGAACCGTTAACTTAGCATTGTCACCATCTTGAGATGCTACAACACCGATATTAGCATCTGTAGATAATTTGGATGCATCGGTTTGACCGCCAACAATGTTGACAGTTTTGTTCAACTTAACAGCTGCCGAACCGGTATCGCCGGTATACTTCATGCCGTCGTCAAGGGTCGCCACTTCATGATTTGCACCGTTAGGATCAGTGTAAATAATACGTGTCATGGTTTCGCCATCTTTCCCGTTTACACCAGGTTGACCCGGAGTCGTATAGATGTCGGTCATGCCGTCTTTGCCGTTAAGGCCAATGTGACCTTCGGCGCCGTCTACGCCATCAACACCGTCTTTACCGGTAATTGTTACGCCGTCTTTACCGTCAGCACCTTTAACGGAAATTCCGTCAGTGCCGTTGATAACTACAGAGGAGCCATCTTTACCGTTGACGCCAATCGAACCGTCTACGCCGTCTTTACCGTCAGCCCCCTTGGTACCGATGGAAAGATCGTTGCTTAGGCCGATAGTAATTTTACCATTTTCAGCATCAGCTGTAGTCGTGATGTTCTGACCGTCACCTACGATACCCAGAGCTTCACCCAAGTCACGATGTACTTTTTCACCACTGTCAGCTGTGAAGTCCATACCTTTATCAGTCAAATCGGACTTAGCCGTTTCAGTGATATTTTTAACATCACCGATGTTAGCTCCGTTAGTGTCAGTATTGTAAGTTGGGTTACCTTCAGCATCAACGCCATCAGAACCGCTGCCTACTTTAGTAATCTGATTACCGCCATTGTTAAGACCGCTGTTAGTGAGGCTTACGGCTGTATCGCCACTACCGATAGTCATACCGATGTTATTAACTACGGTATTCCCTACAGTCACGGAACCGGTAGAACCTAAGTTAATATCTTTATTGAGTTTAACTGTTAACAAACCATTATCGCCGTCCTGGCTAGATACGACACCAATGTTACCTGTAGTAAGGTTAGCTTCAGACGTTGCTTCGCCTTTTACGTTAACTTGATTATTCAATTTAACCTTGGATACAGTACCGAAGTCACCGCCGTATTTCATACCGTCATCAAGTGTTGCTACTGTAGCACCACCTACCGTAATACGGTCAATTGAAGTACCTGCCAAGTTATTAACTTGAGTGCCCGCTGCAATAGTAGCGGTTGGAGCGGCTGCACCGTCTTCACCCGCAGGGCCGGTTAAGCCGATAGAGCCGTCAGCGCCGTTGATAACTACGGACGAACCGTTGGCACCGTTAACGCCAACCTTACCGTCTACACCGTCAGCACCTTTCGTGCCGATGGAAAGATCGTTGCTTAATGCCACAGTAATCTTACTGTTTGCAGCATCAGCTGTAGTTGTAATGTTCTGACCGTCACCGGCAATCTGAATCGTCTTACCGAGGTCTTGTTTAACAGCCTTACCTTTATCGTCAGTTAAGCCGAAACCACCGGTTGCATTTTCACTGGTACCGTCAGAAACTGCTTTAACTGCATCGCTTACAGTTTTGAGCTGATCTTCAGTCGCCGCACGACCTGTTACGATATCAGGATTTGTTACATTCCAAGTTGTGTTGTCTAAACCTGTCACATAGCTGCCTGTTTGAGCTTCACCGCCAGCTGTAGTTTCAGTCTGATTGCCGATAGTAGCATCGCCCGCTGTTACTGTATTCAAGCCGGTAATATCTTTAGCCAATTGAACCGTTAATTTAGCATTGTCACCATCTTTAGCGGCTACAATACCGATGTTATTACTCGTAGATAATTTAGAAGCATCAGTTTCGCCACCAACAATGTTGACAGTTTTGTTCAACTTAACAGCGGCAGAACCGGAGTCACCAGTGTACTTCATGCCATCATCAAGCGTTGCAATCGTGGCACCACCGGCTGTAATGCGGTCAATAGAATTACCGTTTACATCGTTAGCTGCAGTACCGGCTTTGATAGTTACCGGCGAACCGTCAGCTGTATTCAAAGCAATAGAACCGTCAGCACCATTAATAGCAACAGAAGAACCATCAGCGCCATTTATAGTCACAGAGCTGTCTGTACCAGTTGTTCCTGCATCACTATCTGCAGCACTACCTAATGTAATCTTATCTGCTAATTTGAGGTCATACGTTGTCTTATCGTCTACGGTTGTGGAAGTAAGTTTCAAGTTGTTGCCTGTATAATTACCTGCAGTACCTGCTTCTGTACCACCTTCAACGGTGACTGCCGTAGCTGCTGCTTTCAACTGTCCGTAATTTACAGCATCTGTATCGGCAGTGCCTGCTCCAACATTGGTAATTTTATTGCCGCCATTGTTGAGACCTCCATCAGTAAGACTTACGGCTGTATCTCCTGTACCAATGGTCATGCCGCCGTTATTCACTACGGTGTTGCCCATCTTAACAGATCCGGTGTCGCCCAAGTCGAGGTCTTTCACCAACTGGACTTTTAACTGACCATTGACATTATTTACACCAATGTTGTTTTCAGTCAATTTATCGGCATCAGCACCACCAACGATATCAAGCTGTTCATTGAGTTTCTTAGCGATGACGTTAGTGCCATCTTCCTTAGCATTATCACCGGCATACTTCTGACCGTCACTCATAGTAGCGATAGTCTGACCGCCTGCAGTAATACGGTCAACAGAAGTGCCCTCTACGTTATTAACGCTACCACCGGCTGCAATAGTAACTGTCGGCTGCGTTCCGTCAGCTCCGGCAGGACCGGTTAAGCCGATAGAACCGTCTGCACCATTAATAACTACGGCAGAACCATCTTTACCGTTAACGCCAATCTTACCATCGGTACCATCTGTGCCGGCTTTACCAACGGAAAGTTCATTGCTCAGGCCTACGGTAAGCTTCTTACCGTCAGCATCAGCTGTAGTTGTTATATTACCATCACCGGCAATTTTGATGTTTTCGCCAAGGTTTTGTGTAACTGCGTTACCATCGTTATCGGTCAAACCGAAAGCACCGATACCTGACGAAATGGAGTTAACCTTCTCATTAACAGCTTTTAACTGATCTTCAGTGGCTGCACGACCCGTTACGATATCCGGATTCGACGTATCCCAAGCTGTGTTTTCTAAACCTGTTAAGTAGGTACCTGTTTGAGATACACCGCCGGCTGTGGTTACAGTTTGGTTACCCAAAACTGCCGTACCAACGCTTACGGAACCGGTAGTACCTAATTTGAGATCTTTGACTAACTGAACTTTTAACTGGCCGTTAACATTGTTTACGCCAATATTTTTATCAGTCAATTCGCCTTCAGCACCACCAACGATATCTAATTGTTCATTAAGTGTCTTAGCAATAACTTTAGTGGTATCAGTCTGGCCGTCATCGCCTGCATATTTCAAACCATCGCTCATGGTGGCAACCGTCTGGTCGCCTACAGAGATACGGTCAACGGAAGTACCGGCTAAGTTATTGGCACTGGTGCCTGCTTGAATAGTTACAGGGGAACCGGAACCGGTGTTGAGTACGATAGATCCGTTGGAGCCGTTGATAGCCACTGCAGAACCGTCAGTACCTTTAGCGGTAACGGAACCGTCAGCACCATTAACAGCTACGGAGGAACCGTTTGCACCGTTCAACGTAATCGAACCATCAGTACCGGTTGTGCCCGCTTCACTATCTGCTGCTTCACCTAAAGTAATCTTATCGGCAAGTTTCACATCATAGGTTGGTGAACCATTTTCCGTAGTTCCTGCTTTCACCTGCAAGTTGTTACCCGCATAGGTTCCATTAGTCGGTGCCGCGGTACCACCTTCAACAGTGATTTCAGTTGTTTTGGATTCACCAATCGTAATCTTGCTGATTCTATCTTCTAACTGAGCTACGTTAACCGCATCAGCACCATCTGTACCGGTAGCCACATTGGTAATCTTTTTACCGCCGGCATTGATACCGCCGGAAGTAACAGACGGACCATTAGTGATGGTTAAACCGCTGTTATTAATAACAGTGTTGCCGGTAGTTACAGAGCCGTTTTCACCTAAGTTAATATCTTTATTTAATTTTACGGTTAAAAGACCGTTATTGCCGGCTTGACCGGATACAACGCCGATGTTGCCGGTAGTAAGGTTCGCTTCTGTTGTTGCTTCACCTTTAACGTCAACTTGGTTATTTAATTTCACGTTGGAAACCGTACCGAAGTCACCGCCGTATTTCATACCGTCATCAAGTGTTGCTACGGTAGCCCCACCTACGGTAATACGATCGATTGGAGTACCTGCCAAATTATTAACTTGAGTGCCCGCTG
>NZ_SVCB01000018.1 GCF_015058545.1 Veillonella sp. | reverse complement strand
TCCTTCCTCAAAGTGCATAGACTCTTTAGCGCCCCAAAATTTGACAAAGAGCCAAAAAAAGACTATAATTGTCCACTCCCTCGTGACGTCCGCCAAAGGGAGTGGTAATTATAGTCTTTTGGTTATTAATCTTTTATAAAGAGTCCGTTTCCGTTCTCCTTAATTACTTAGCGTAATCAACAACGCGGGTTTCACGAATGATAACGACTTTAATCTGACCCGGATATTCCAATTCAGACTCAATACGTTTAACCATTTCGCGTACCAATAAGGTTGCTTCCGCTTCGTCAATCTTTTCAGGTTTAACCATAACGCGAATTTCGCGACCCGCTTGAATTGCGAAACATTTTTCAACACCATCAAAGGACTCGGCAATTTCCTCTAACTTAGTCAATCGTTTCAAGTAGTTTTCAAGGGTTTCACGACGTGCGCCCGGACGAGCCGCCGAAATAGCGTCAGCAGCTGCCACCAATACGGCTTCAACCGATTTGAATTCTTCATCCCCATGATGAGCACCGATACAGTTCTGTACCAATACACTTTCATGGTATTTCTTAGCTACATCCACACCAATCTGTACGTGGGAGCCTTCCATATCGTGGTCAAGCGCTTTCCCTAAGTCATGGAGTAAACCACCGCGTTTAGCAAGGGTTACGTCACAACCTAATTCGGCTGCCATCATGCCGGCCAAATGAGCCACTTCAACGGAGTGTTTCAATACATTTTGACCGTAGCTGGTACGATATTTTAAGCGACCTAAAATACGGATAATTTCAGGATGTAAGCCATGTACATCGGCTTCAAAAGTTGCCTGTTCCCCCGCATCTTTAATAACTTGGTCAACCTCTTTACGAGCTTTACCAACCATTTCTTCGATGCGAGCCGGATGAATACGTCCATCAACAATCAATTTCTCAAGGGCTATACGCGCTACCTCACGGCGAATCGGGTCAAAGCCGGAGAGAATAACTGCTTCAGGGGTATCATCAATGATAAGATCTATACCTGTTAAGGTTTCTAGGGCACGAATGTTTCGGCCTTCACGACCGATAATTCGCCCTTTCATTTCATCATTTGGAAGAGCTACTACCGATACGGTAGACTCTGCAACATGATCCGCAGCACAACGTTGAATTGCGGATGCAATAATTTCTCGGGCGTTCTTTTCAGCCTCTTCCTTGGCTTGTTGCTCTAAATCTTTTACAAGAACCGCCGTTTCGTGACGAATTTCTTGTTCTACATTGGAAAGTAAAATTCCTTTCGCTTCCTCAAATGTCATGCCGGAAATACGTTCTAATTCCGCCATTTGTTGGTCGTACAGAGCTTCTGTACGTTCTTTTAAAGTTTTTGTTTCTTGTTCTTTACGATGCAACGCATCTTCTTTTTTCTCTAAGGATTCCAATTTACCGTCGAGATGTTCTTCTTTCTGAAGAATACGTCGTTCTAAACGTTGTAATTCATTGCGTCGATCTCGGTTTTCTTTATCCGCTTCACTGCGAAGTTTATGAATTTCTTCCTTAGCTTCTACTAAGGCTTCTTTTTTCTTAGACTCAGCCAATCGCTCAGCATCAGCTACAATACGAGCCGCTTCAGTTTCAGCACGGTTAAGCTTCCCTTCAGCGATGTTCTTACGCATCATATAGCCTACACCAAGACCGATAAGCACCATTACAACGGCAATAATACTATACTCTAAAATAATGTTCACCTCCTCATATAAAAGTAAGAAGCGCTTTCGTCTTCTCCTAAATTGCCGTCTGTTTCATGCATATTTGAAATTTGCCCACTACTGTGAGACTACTATAATTGTAGTCTGTCATCAATCCCCTGTCAAGGTAAACTCTATATAGACTACTCATAGCGTGCAACTCGGTCACAGATATTCCGGATTGTTCCGGCACTAAAACCGCGGTTTTTCAAATAGTTAAAAACTTTCTTGTATTCAACGCGGGCCTCTAGAGGCCAAGTGTTATCAAACCACTCGGCCTCTGCTGCCGCATCAACACCGATAAAATGACGAACCACCAACTTAAGGGCCGGCTCAGTTTCATCATACCGCGAAAGTTCATTCCCAATTGGCAATCCTCGTTGATAAAGCTTATTACGAATGAACTGAACACTATATTTAGCTTCACTTATGTATAATTGTAATGCATCATGAGCCAAACGTTCGTCGTTGATGTAATCAAGGTCTTCCAGCCGCTCCAATACTTGATGTATTAAATCGGCCGGCACACCTTTACGCTGAAGTTTTTGCGTTAGCTCCAAGCGGCTCAGGAAGCGAGGCGCCAAAAAGCGCATGGCCTGATCCATGGCCGTTGTAAGCGTATATTCTTTGGTCGAAGCCATCGAATTATTCTTCCGTCGTTTCTTCGCCGACTACATCAAAGGTTTCCGGTTCCGCCATCAAAGTATCGCGAATGATAGTATCGATTTCATGGGCAATTTCCGGATTACTACGTAAATATTCTTTAGCCGCTTCCTTACCTTGGCCCATACGTTCATCATTGTAAGAATACCAAGCACCGGATTTTTTAATAATTTCCATGTTGGTACCGATATCAATTAACGTACCTTCATAGGAAACGCCACTGCCATACATCAAATCAAATTCAGCAGTTTTAAATGGCGGCGCCACTTTATTCTTAACAACTTTTACTTTAGTTCGGTTACCTACGTTTTCATTATTCTGTTTAATAACTTCCCCTTTACGCACATCGAGGCGAATGGTGGAATAGAATTTTAAGGCACGGCCACCGGTCGTTGTTTCCGGATTACCGAACATAACGCCAACTTTTTCACGCAACTGATTGATAAAAATGACAACCGTACGGGATTTGCTGATAATACCTGTTAATTTACGAAGGGCTTTACTCATCAAACGAGCCTGCAAACCTACGTGAGCATCACCCATTTCGCCTTCGATTTCGGCTTTCGGTACCAACGCTGCTACGGAATCGACAACGATGATATCGACAGCACCACTGCGAACGAGGGACTCTGTAATTTCAAGAGCCTGTTCACCATTATCCGGCTGAGATACTAATAAGTTATTAATATCGACACCCAAATGACGGGCGTATACAGGATCGAGCGCATGTTCCGCATCAATAAAGGCCGCAATGCCGCCACCCTTTTGCGCTTCCGCAATGGCATGCAAAGCTACGGTTGTTTTACCGGAGGATTCAGGGCCGTAAATTTCGATAACACGGCCACGAGGGAACCCACCTACACCAACAGCAAGGTCAATCGCCAAACAGCCGGTGGAAATAACTTCAATATTCATGCGGTCCGTAATATCGCCAAGGCGCATAATAGCACCTTTACCATAATCTTTCTCGATTTTCTTCAACGCATTGTCTAAGGCTTGTTCTCTACCTTCCATGATATAATCCTTTCTTTGTCATATCATACATGACTTAATAAATATAAATATATTAATCTTTAAAATTGATAAGCATACTTCTGCAACAAGCCTTCCGCTCACAACGTAAACGTAAAACTTCTAAGAGTATAAGTAACACCTTATCGTTTACCGGTTATAGCCTGATACAAGAGATATAAGGCTCGTTCCGCCGTACTCTGACGAATACTTTCACGGTCGCCGATAAAATCATTGCGATAGGCTACCGTACCGTTAGGCCCGGAAACCCCGATATATACAAGGCCTACCGGTTTTGTTGCCGTTCCACCGCCCGGTCCGGCAATACCGGTCGTAGATACGCCATACGTTGTCCCCAACAGTTTACGCGTACCTTCCGCCATGGACTTGGCCACTTCTTCACTGACAGCGCCATAAGTATCCAATTCTTCTTGCGGCACGCCGAGTACTTTGTGTTTTACTTCATTGGCGTAGGAAATGACTCCGCCCTGTACATAAGCACTGCTGCCCGGCATTTCAGTGAGCTTTTTCCCCACCAAGCCACCTGTACAGGATTCGGCGGTAGCCACCGTAGCGTCTGCCTCCAATAAGGCATCCGTTACCAGTTCCAACATGGATTTTTCTAAACGACGCCCTAAGGAATCGCCAAGACGTTCCCGCAAGATAGCATCCCATGGGGCCAATAAAGCTTCCGCTTCTTCCGGCGTCATAGCTTTCGCCGTAATCCGTAATTCGATATAGCCGTTTTTAATTAAAAAAGCAATGGTCGGATTCTGCTGTGCTTTGACTAAATCCATGAGAGCTGATTCCAACTCCAGTTCGCGCATACCGTACACCGCATAGCGATGAGATTGAACAACACCTTGACCGCCAAAATGTTCCATCAAATAAGGGCGCACCGATTCATCAAATACGGCTTTCATTTCTGCCGGCGGCCCCGGTAAAAGTATATACGTCGTGCCTTCAGCTTGAACGGCTACGCCGGGCGCTACACCGCAACTATTCATGAGCGCTTGGCTGCCAACAGGCAACATCATTTCCCGACGGCTCGGATCCGGCATTTCCCGCCCTTTGTTGGCAAAAAAGGCTTTTACCATCCGTTCTGCATCAGCATTGAGTTCCAATTCAAGACCAATGGCTTTTGCCAAGGACGGACGGGTAATATCGCCCTGAGTCGGCCCTAAACCACCGGTACAAACCACTAAATCGGCACGGCTGCCGGCCAATTTAAAACAGTCTTCCATTCGCGCCGGATTATCGCCAATTGTGCTTTGAAACGCTACGGTATAACCGAGCTTATTGAGCTCACGCGCCAGCCACGCCACATTGGTATTAATGGTATCGCCTAATAACAATTCTGAACCTGTTGAAATCAATTCTACTATCATCATTTGCCTCAATTCTCCCATTCGGGATTACGGATACCGATTTCTTTGTTACTTCAAATTCCGCCGGTTCGCCTGAAAACGCGTTACTTAGAATTACTTAGTGCGTACTTCAGCTACCACGTCATAAGCAAAGCCTTGTGCCACTGTAACCGGCACGATTTGACCTACTTCAAGGCCTGCCACATCTTCAATGTACATATTACCGTCTACATCAGGCGCCTGCGTTTCCAAACGGCCTTTGGCCAATAAATGACCATGTTCGTCTTCGCTGATTTCTTCGATAATCGCTTCATGCTCCGTGCCTTCTAAGTCACGGTTATTTTCCTCTGAAATGGCCGCTTGAATAGCCATCAAAGCATGATAACGTTCTTCCTTGACCTCTTCCGGAACTTGGTCATTCATAGCGCCTGCCGGTGTACCGTCTTCCTGAGAATAAGTAAATACGCCCATATTATCGAAGCGAACGTCTTTCACAAATTCGCAAAGTTCTTCAAACTGTTCGTCCGTTTCACCGGGGAAACCTACAATGAGAGATGTACGAAGCGTTACGTGACTCGCTTTGCTGCGAACTTTTTGTAATAAATTCACAATATCCGCTTTACGGTCTTTACGATTCATGCGACGCAAAATATCGTCATTAATATGTTGCAACGGCAAGTCGATATAATTACAAATCTTAGGTTCCGCTACAATAAGATCCAAAAGCTCATCGGTGAAATATTTAGGATATAAGTACAATAAACGATACCACTCTATACCTTCCACTTTTACGAGGGCTTTTAAGAGTTCCGCCAACATCGGTTTACCATTGTTAAGATCGGAGCCGTAACTTGTTGTGTCCTGAGCAATGAGGTTAATTTCTTTAACGCCCATAGCAGCCAAACGCTCTACTTCTTCTACGATGGATTCAATGGTACGGCTGCGGTAAGCACCACGTACTTTTGGAATAATACAGAAAGTACAACCATTGTCGCAACCTTCGGCAATTTTTACATAGGCACTATAAGTCGGTGTAGTCTGCATACGCGGCATGCGTTCATTATAAATATTGGTAATCGAGTCCATAATGCAGATACGTTTGCCATCATCAATCGCTTCGATAGCTTCCATGATACGGTTCCATGAACCGGTACCGATGAGGGCATCGATTTCAGGAATTTCCGCAAATAGCTCTTCCTGATACTGCTGACTCAAACAACCGGCCACAATTAAACCGCGACAAGCGCCGAATTGCTTATATTCACTCATTTCTAAAATCGTATTAATCGATTCTTGTTTAGCTTTTTCAATAAACGTACAGGTATTAACGATGATAATCTCTGCTTCATCCAAGGTTTCCGTGATTTCATAGCCGTTATCCTTGAGGGCACCCAGCATAATCTCGGTATCCACCAGGTTTTTGGCACAGCCTAAACTCACATAGCCTAATTTCTTACTCATTGTATATCCTTTCTAAAGCGCACTTGGCTAATCCATTTATCCAACAATACTTTTTTGCCGTCTTCCGTGTAACCCCCCTTGGTATCCCAAAGAACCAATTCACGGCCTAAAGAATCCACCGGATTTGGCAATTCCGGATTGGTGTACACATAATAAAATCCATTGTCTTGCAAAAATTGCGACACTTGTTTTGACAATAACCATTTAATAACTTGGGTCGCCTCTTCTTCATGGGTTGTGCCTTTTAACATACCCACACCGGTCAAGTAATACGGTGTACCGTCAGCGGGGAAAATAATTTTCACCGGATATTTGTGGTTCACATATTGCTGACCGTCGGAATAGTTACCGATACCCAAATCAGTTTCACCCAAGGCGGCCAGGCGAATCGGCGTCGATAAAAACTTCGCGTATTGCACCACATGCGGTTTTAATTCCACAAAATAATGCAAACCCTGTTCTTCCCCGTTCATTTCGACAAAGCTGTACAAAATATTCGCCGCACTGCGCGAGGCTACAAAGTCCGTCATAATGACGCGCCAATCGCCGGGAAGAATTAATGATTGCCAGGCCGTTACATAGCGACCCATGCGATTATAAAAGGCATCGCTCTGGGCAAATACAACCGGGTCATACCAAATACCGACCCAGAGGGCATCGTTATTTTTAAAACGGTCGGACACTTCGTCTACCCCTTCGGTAAGGACCGGTTTTAATTGATTATATTTAACACCGATGTCTAAATTATCTCGGGTCGTGATGACCAAATCGCCCTTTTGATCGGATGTGGGCAAGGTCATACGCGTTGCCATCTGTTCTTCCGTAATCGGCAACATGGTGAGGCGTACATGGTACTGCATTTCATACTGTTGCGCCAACAAAGTGGTCAAGTTGGAAGGCAGGTCCGTATAAATCGTCAACTCCGCTTTAACCGGAATGGCCGTACGCTCTTTTTCTTCATTTTTTTCAAAATATGTTCCCGCTGCAAACATGCCGAGAACAAAGGCTATTAATAATGCGATAGGCCAAAATCGTTTCATGCTCATGCCCGCCTCCATTATGACACACTAAGGTCGTCTATTGCCAGCCAAAGCACCTCGTTTTGACTGTTTACTTATACTGATTTTGCCACGGTCGTTCGACTTTGGCCCCTGACTTCTGCCGGACCCGGACCGACCACCTTGAGTCCGTCGATTTGACGGTTGATTACCGGCCTGCTTTCTATGCTGATTATCAGCCTGATTACCGGCCTGTTTTTTATGTTGATTACCGGCCTTGTTACGTCCGATTGGACGAGGCGGAATTAAGCACAAAGGTCCGAAGCCGATTAAATCGGTACGCCCTGCCTTTACCAAGGCTTCGCGTACTAAATCATAGTTATCGGGATTCTTATATTGCATAAGTGCCCGTTGCATCGCTTTGTCGCGCCCTTTTTTGGCCACATAGACCTCTTCGCCGGTGAGCGGATTAATCCCCGTATAATACATGGCTGTGGATAAACTGCCCGGCGTAGGAATAAAGTCCTGCACCTGTTCCGGCGTCATCTTCTGATCCCGTAAAAACTCCGCCAGTTCAACGGCGTCAGACAAGGTACAGCCGGGATGAGAACTCATAAAGTAAGGAACTAAGAATTGTTTCTTACCTAATTGGCGATTAGCCGTTTCAAACCAATCTTTAAATTTAAGAAAAACATTTTTATCTGCTTTCCCCATGATTTCCGTAACCGCTTCCGACACATGTTCCGGTGCCACTTTCAGCTGGCCGCTTACATGATGCTCGCATAATTCTTTCACAAATTCGCGGTTATTATCTTCCAATACATAGTCATAGCGCAAACCGGAGCGCACAAAGACCTTCTTAACACCTTTGAGCTTACGCAATTTACGCAATATTGCTAAATAATCATCATGACTGGTATCGAGATTTTCACAGGCATGAGGAGCTGCACAGTTCTTACCGGGGCACGCACCTTTAGTTCCCTGCTTCTCACAAGCGGTGTGGCGGAAATTCGCCGTCGGACCACCTACGTCATGAATATAGCCCTTAAAATCAGGCATGGCTATCATCCGTTCCGCTTCAGCGATGAGTGATTCATGACTACGGTTCTGAATAATGCGTCCCTGATGGCTCGTAATGGCACAGAAGGAGCAGCTGCCGAAACAGCCGCGATGGCTTACCAGACTAAACTGCACTTCCCTAAGTGCCGGCACACCGCCCTTCGCATCATAACGAGGATGCCAGCGCCGCGTGAACGGCAAGCTGTAAACTTCGTCCATTTCAGCCTGGGTCAACGGCAAAGCGGGACTATTTTGAATCACATAACGGTCTCCGTGAAGCTGAGCCACGGTTTTGCCGATAAACGGATCTTGTTCATAATATTGAATGCAAAAAGCTTCGGCAAATTGCTTCTTATCTTCTTTCACTATTTCATAAGACGGACATTCCTTGATTTTTCCTTCCGGCAAGGTCTTTGACATGTAGCAAATACCTTTAATTGTCGGTAATTGCTCTGTCAAACGATTTTCATCCAAGGCTCTCGCCAATTCTAAAATCTGTTTTTCACCCATACCGTAGATGAGCACGTCCGCCTTACTGTCCACCAATAAGGACCGGCGCACGGTATCAGACCAATAGTCATAATGGGCAAAACGGCGCAAGCTCGCTTCAATCCCACCGATGATTACGGGCACATCACGGAATGCTTCACGCATGCGGTTCGCATATACCAGCGTTGCCCGATCCGGTCGATGACCGCTTTCACCGCCCGGTGAATAATCATCATTGTGGCGGAATTTTTTAGCCGCCGTAAATTTATTAAGCATAGAATCAAGATTACCGGCTGTTACCAACGAAGCCAATCGAGGTTTGCCCAGCACTTTGAAGGCATTTACATCTTGCCAGTCGGGCTGTGCAATGAGCCCCACCCGATAACCGTGGTGCTCCAACAGTCGGCCAATCACACTACCGGCAAAAGAGGGGTGATCCACATAGGCATCACCGGTAATCAACACGAAATCGAGTTCAGCCCAACCGCGTGCTTCCATCTCCGCCCGTTCCGTAATTAAAAAGTCGCTCACTACACATATCTCCTTAATTTATACTATATTTACACAAAAAATAACCAGCCTAAAAATACAACTATACAAATGACAATAACAGATACTGCTAAGCGCTCCTGAGCCAGCGTCTTCTGACGACGTTGCTGCCGTGACGTATAGCTCAAGCGCTTGGAATGAGGTACTACAATGTCCACTTCCCGTTCAACATCTTCATGATGAACAAGTTTACGCGGTTTTACTCGCCGCAAAGGTACACCCAAGGGCTCACCGATTAAACTTTTATAACGATCAATCATGCGATGCCGTTCAAGGCCCATTAAATCCGCATAATTGCCGATAAAGCCTTTTACATACACATCACCGGGGATAATCTTATAATTGTCCTCTTCAATCGCTTCCAAATACGCGGAGCGGATGTGTAAGGCCTGTTCAATATCTTTAATAGTCAGACCTCGCCGTGTGCGTTCTCGACGTAATTCTTCGCCTATCGTTGACAAGTTCGGCCTCCTTTAAATTCTAACATCATTTTAACTTTCTAATTCTTCCAATGCTTCTGGTTTTTTACTCATAAATCCTATGAGAAATAACGCGTTTTCACTTCTTCCGGCGTCATTAAAATATCGCGCGGTTTACTGCCGTTAGCAGGCCCGATGATTTTCATTTCTTCCATCGTATCCACTAAGCGGGCCGCCCTGGAATAACCGATTCGGAAGCGACGTTGCAACATGGACGTAGACGCCTGACCTTCACTCATAACGCGCTCAATCGCCCGTTCTAAGAGTTCATCCCGCTCTTCCGCCGGTGCGGCCGCTTCTTCCGAAGTGCTTTGTTCCGCTTCTTCCGTTATGGATTCGTCATAATCAGGTCGACCCTGTTGTTTAACAAAGGCCACCAATTCTTCCACTTCTTCATCGGAAATGAAGGCCCCTTGAATACGAATCGGCTTGCTAGCTCCGATTGGATTAAAGAGCATATCCCCTTTACCGAGGAGTTTTTCAGCCCCTGCCATATCCAGAATGGTACGGGAGTCAATCTGCGTTGCCACGGCAAAGGAAATACGACTCGGTACATTGGCCTTAATGGTACCGGTAATAACGTTGACCGATGGACGCTGCGTTGCCAATACCATATGGATACCGGCGGCACGCGCTTTAGCGGCCAAACGGTTAATGGATTCTTCCACATCCGGCGCTACCAACATAAGGTCTGCCAATTCGTCGATAATAATCAAAATAAGCGGCATAGCCGATTCCGGATATTGTTCATTATAACCGCTAATATTACGCACCCCGGACGTAGCCATGGTGAGATAACGGGCTTCCATTTCACGAACAGCCCAGCGTAATACGGCGGCCGCTTTTTTCATATCCGTCACAACCGGCACTTTTAAATGAGGAATCCCGTTATAAACGGATAATTCTACCATCTTCGGATCCACTAAAATCAACTGTACTTCGCTAGGTTTACGGCTGAACAAAATACTGGAAATCAGCGTATTTACACAGACGGATTTACCGGAACCGGTAGAACCGGCCACCAATAAATGCGGCATCTTCGCAAGGTCGGTAATAACCGCTTCGCCGGCAATGTCTTTGCCGAGGCCTACCGGAATACCGCCTCGTGCTTTTTGGAATTTCTCAGATTCCAATACGTCACGCAAATGAACGGCCGAGGTATTTTTATTCGGTACTTCGATACCCACTGCCGATTTCCCCGGAATTGGCGCTTCAATACGAATATCAATAGCCGCCAATGCCATCTTAAGGTCATCGGTAAGGTTCAAAATCTTGCTTACTTTAGTGCCCGGCGCCGGTTCCAATTCATAGCGGGTTACCGTCGGTCCCTGTGTGGCATTTACTACATGGGCTATTACGCCGAAGCTTTTTAATGTTTCTTCCAATACCGTTACATTATGAGTAACTTCTTGACTGGTCACCTGATTAGGCTGACCTTTGGCAAGCATCGCCAATGGCGGGAAATGATACGGCAATTCAATGCGACGCGGTTTCGGTTTACCGTCAACAGTAACGGCCACTGCCGCCGTATCTTCTTCCGTACCTTTTAACGTCGGTACCGGTTGCATATTAGAGGTAGCCAAGGTGTCGGCAGCTACCGGAATTACGTCCGACTCAGATTCTGTATTGTTAATTGTACTGGCATCAGCAGCTACGGCAACCGCTTCAGTTAAATCAGTTGCTACCGTCCCGGAAGCTTCATCACCGACAGTTGCTACACCAACGGTAGCCGGATTAGCCTCCATAGGCATAGCCGTATCGGCGGCAACCGCAGTACTTGTAGCCCCACTCGTTATTGTCGTAGTCGGCGTTGTACCGGCGCCGCGACCGCGTAAAAACGGCGGCACTTCCAATTCATCGTCTTCGTCATTTGAAGCAGGTTCATTATAATTAGTAGCTACGTTAGTACCGCTTGCCTCAGAGGCAACAATGGCATAGAATTCAGCCGCTTCGGCTTGGGCCGCATCAATACGTTCAGCCTGCGCTTTAGTAAGATCTACTTGTTCTCCCATTGCCACATGATTGGTATGCGCCTCAGCCTCCGCTGCCGCCCGCTGTTCTTCGGCCGCTATACGGGCCGCTTCTTCCTGCGCTTTAGCCTTAGCTTCAGCCGATACTTGTGCTGCATTGGTCAGTACTTCTACAGCCGCACTCGGTGAAAAACGCGTATCTTTTTCTTGATTATAAATGCGGCGTTTTTCAGCTTGTTCTTCTTTCCAATCCGCATAGCGTTCTTTCGCATGCTGCACGGTTTCTTCCGTAAGCACGCGTGCTTTTTCCAACCCTACATCGGTTTTAGCCTTGGCCTTATGAAGACCGGTACGCAAGGAAATCTGATAAATCAATAGGATTAAACCTAATTCCACAACGATAGTCACCAGGATGGCCCCCACATTGCCAAGCAAACCGCGTAGCAGGCTGGCTATCATACCGCCTAAGACGCCACCTTGAGTAGCAACTTTAGTGGTCATTAATTCTTCCCCATTGCCGGCCATAAGAAGGGTTACAAACGTAATGGCAAACAAGTATACCAAGCTCAACAAAAGCCCCCGACGGGTGATTGAAAAGCCTTTGTCGGCATACAAAATACGCCAGCCCACATAACCTACATAGAGGCAAGGAATCAAACCGCCAATACCGAAACCGTATTTAAAAATACCGGCTATTATATCAACTACCGTACCGGATGTAATGTTAAATATCCCCAGCAAGGCTACCACTGCAAAGAGCATGGTAAAAAGGCCTCGCACTTCTTTACGAATTTTAGGGGCCTTATCGCTTTTATTCGTTTTAACAGTTCGCGAGGAAGTGGTCGTCTTGCGCTTTGTTGCCGTTTTACGCGGCGCCGCCTTCGCTCGCTCCTTCTTTTGTTCCGCCATAATCTATCTACACACCTCTATACATATCAATCCGATTAAACTATAAACTCGTTAGCATTTTATTATACCACAGATTGACTACTTTTTAGAAGTTTTACCGCTTGTACGTTCGTTCCAAAGAGTCAGTAATTCTTTTTCTTTGCCGCGCTCAATGCCTTCATAATAGGTGCGTCCCACCAACGGGGTCGGCAAGTATTGCTGCTTCACATACCCGTTCGGATAATTATGGGCATATTTATAGGTCACGCCATGTCCTAATTTAGCTGCGCCGCTGTAATGAGCGTCCCGCAAATGCTGCGGCACTTCCCCATGTTCGTAATGACGTACATCCTGAATAGCCGCGTCAACAGCCATATACGCACTATTGCTCTTAGGCGCTAAGGCTACATATAAAACGGCTTCGGACAAAATGATACGTGCTTCCGGAAATCCCACTAAATGCGCCGCCTGAGCCGCTGCATTCGCTATTACCAGAGCCTGCGGATCGGCGAGACCCACATCTTCAGCCGCACAAATTACAATGCGCCGGGCAATGAAATTAGGATCTTCCCCCGCTTCAATCATGCGCGCCAAATAATATACTGCTGCCTGCGGGTCGGAACCGCGCATACTTTTAATAAAAGCGGAAATCGTATCATAGTGGTTATCGCCCTTTTTATCATAACTGTAAATGCGGCGCCCCACTACGCGCTCTAAAATTTCCAAAGTCAATTCACCGCCGTTTTCAACCATGGCGGCGGCCTGTTCTAAAATATTAAGGGCCATACGGGCATCACCGTTTACAAACATGCCCACTTCACGCAGTACGGATTCTTCTGCTTTAAGTTGTTGCTTACCAAGGCCCTTATCTTCATCGGTAAGTGCCCGTTGCAATACTTTTACGATCGCATCCGGTGTCAATGTTTCCAAGGTAATCAAACGCAAACGCGATAAAAGTGGTCGGTTTACTTCAAAAAACGGATTTTCCGTGGTAGCGCCGATTAATATAATAGTCCCGTCTTCTACACATGGTAAAAGCACATCCTGCTGACTCTTGTTAAAGCGATGAATTTCATCGAGGAATAAAATCGTACGCTGTTGCAAATTCTGAATCGTTTTGCGCGCTTTTTCGATTATGGCACGCAACTCACCAATGCCCGCATTGGTAGCGTTCAAAACCACAAATTGACTATGGGTCATAGCGGCTATAATACCGGCCAAGGTAGTCTTACCGGTGCCGGAAGGCCCGTAAAACAGCAAAGACGGAATTGTATCGCGCTCTATCATAGCCCGTAAAAAACTGCCCTTCCCCACTGCTTTTTCCTGTCCGTAAAAGTGATCCAATGAGGTAGGACGCAGTCTCACGGCCAACGGTTCAAACCGTTTCGGTTCATATTCAGCAAATAAACTGTCCATAAATTCCTCTCCTAAAATATATGCTAAAGGCTTATCTTGTATAACTGCCTATTCAAATTTACATTTAAAGGCTTACCTTCTATTACTGCCTATTCAAATGTACCGTTAAAAGCTTCCGTTCAAAGTGTAAAGACAATATGTAACGTCTTACTTTGCACTTATATTTATTATACCCTATATCCTCTTTTTATTTGGGAGTATCTCTCCTTAATTTGAGGATTATTTGACCTTAAATTTATAATTGTCGGCCGCAAAAACGGTTCTCTATTACCTAATTCAAGATAAAAAAATAAGGTTCTATAATTTATTTTGGGGCGCTAAAGAGAAACG
>NZ_SVCB01000017.1 GCF_015058545.1 Veillonella sp. | reverse complement strand
GTTAAAAGGCTATTTTGATGATACGAATGGTGTTCATGCTTATCCGGCAGCGGGGCTTCAGGTGCCGTTCTATATATTAGGTTCCAGTACGGACAGTGCCTATTTGGCGTCTGAATTGGGCTTGCCGTATTCCTTTGCTGCTCATTTTGCGCCGGCCATGATGGAAGAAGCGGTAGCGATTTATCGGGAACGTTTTAAACCGTCTAAAGTGTTGTCAAAACCATATGTTATCTTGGGCATGAATGTCGTATTGGCTGATACTGACGAAGAAGCTAAACATTTAGCGACGACGCAGACGCAGCGTTTTATTGATATTGTTACCGGCAATAATCAAGGCTTGCAGCCACCGGTGGAAACAGAAGCTGAACTTTGGGATAATTATGTGGCAGCCAAACGAGCCCCGCATTTTGGTCCTATTCCTTTTAAAGCGGAGGACATCGCCTTCCGTGAGCAGGCCGTAGTTAGACAGATGACGTCCGTTTCCTTGATTGGTAGTCCGGCTTCGGCGGCGAAACAGTTGCAGGACTTGCAAAAGCGGGTAACGTTTGAAGAGATTATGGCTCAGAGCTTAATTTACGATCAAAGCGCACAAGCCTATTCGTATAAATTATTGGCCGATCTAGTGAAAACTGTATAGTAATATATTAGGTGATTATATAACGGATATATGTTGTTGTTATATTAGAGAATATTTTATATATCTCACGTTTGTAATTCACTACTTATAAATTTGATTTATTAATTTTAATTTAATATTTTTCTTTAGTAAAAGGATGGTAGAAATTTCTATCGTCCTTTTTTTATGCGTGAAAATAGGAATAATATTCAAAATAATCTATATAGCTGATTTTCTTATGATTTTATAAGCAACTAATATGGTAGGAATAATAAATATTTAAAAAATTATTATAGAAATTAAAGATATGTGTAATAGAAAATTTATTACAGGTAATTTATTAAACTCTTTACATTGTAAAAATAGTGTAAAATAGGTATTTTTGAGTTTTTTATTTATTATTTAGAAAAAGGTATTGTTAACCATATATTACAAAAATAAATGAATATAAAATAGTAGAAAATTATCAATTAATAACGAATTAGAATATGTTGATTGATTGACATGAATAATAGTTACAGAATAAAATGAATCTAAATGTTCGTTCTTAATGAATATTTTATTAAAATTAGAGAGAGCTGTATTGTTTCTATTTATGGGGGGAATAGGGAGTTATAAAAAAAGTTGTGAAGGTATGAGGAGGATTTTATGTTGGGAAGTAAGAAGAAGAAAATATTATGGCTCAGTAGTTGTATTTCTATGGCATTGTTATCGGCTAACATGGTAGCTTATGGGGCAGATACTACCGTGTATCAAAGTAAGATTACCGGTGACGTCACTAAAGATGCAGAATATAGCGATGCAAAGGTTTTAGATGGCATAGCGGAATATCGTCTTGGTGGGAATGATATAACAATTCCGGGTATTGAAGTAGGGGCAAACTCAGCGGAAACCGTTGTAATTGCTACCGATGCGAAATTAAATTCCGGTGTAATTAAAAATGCAGCCGGCAAGACTGTTGTCATAAACGCTAAAACTTTGAATTTGGTTAATGAATCAAACAATAGCCTGGAAGGTTTTAAAGTAGCTAGTGATGATAAAGATAAAAAATCTGAGATTGAAATACATGGTCATACCAATTTATATGCAAAGAGCGGGGGCCCAGTGATTGGTGTTTTTAGTGCAGGTAATTCTAAAATCACATTTGATGGAGACTTCATTGCTAATGGCAAAAGTCGGAATGACGAACTTGGGATAAATGGTTATGGCGGTGTTGTCTATCATGGCGCTACCGGATTATATGCTGTTGGCAACAGCAATATTAAAAGGGGTGGCCAGATTGAGGTAAAAGGAAATACTGATATCACATCTAGCGGTAATGGCGCTACGGTTATTCTTAATGGTGGCTCTATTGTGAGCAATGAAAGTTCACAATATTATTCTTTGATAGCGGAATCCGCTTCTATTTTTGCCAATATGAATGAAGATCATACGGCAGCTGGGAGTAATACAATCGTTGTTAAGGGGAATATTGGTGCTTTAAACGGTGCTGTGACTTATGGGGCGGAAGAGTTTAAACAGAGTATTGTGCAATTAGGATTAAGTGATGCGCAATCTTCTTTTACCGGAGTGGTTGATACTAATTTTGATCAGAAGCAAATTGAGCAAGGGTTTACACCTAATGTTAAGTTGTTTATCAATAATGATGCTACTTGGAATCATGAAGCTTATGGTAAAACTTCAGAAGGGTTCAAAGGTACTCAATTGGAAGTTCTGGCCGGCGGTAATACGAAAGCTCTTGCCGGTAATATTTTGCAAAAAGATTGGCATGATATTACCGTAGAATCCTACAAAGGTAATATGCGTGTATTCTATGAGCATGATAGCGATAACTCCACTAATATTAGAGGTGGAAATCTGATTGTTAAACATGCAGAAACCGGTTCTGTTATCTCGATGATTACGGATAATCAGGGATTGAATACGTCATCCAATAAAGCTACTGATAAAAACTTAGTAAGTGAAACTTTAAATTCGTTGGCTAAAAAGTTAGTATATCGTGGCTATATAGTCAGTGAACGAAATTTAACGGGTGAGGTAATCATTGCTGAAGGTTTAACATCATCCAGTGCAAGTTTAAAAACCGGTAACATTATGTTTGATAGTTTTAACGGACAAGGTAGTTATGAATATGAAAAGGCTATAGATGAACCGGAACAGCCAAATAAACCGACAGAACCGGCTAATCCGTCAAAGCCGACAGAGCCGAAGCAGCCAAATAAACCGTTGAATCCGGTACAACCGGCAGAGCCTAAGCAACCAAATAAACCGGCAGTGCCGCCTAATCCATCACAACCGGAACAGCCTGAGAAACCAGTCAATCCGGCCCAGCCAAGTAATCCCGGGGGTAACGTGGAAAGCGGCAGTTATGAAACTGCTATTATGAAAAATACAAGTAACGCAATTGCGTCGTCCGCAGTTTTATGGCGCACGGACATTAATAATTTATCCAAACGCCTGGGGGATTTACAAGCTGGCACAGAAAGTGGCATTTGGGCAAGAATTTATGGTGGCGAAGCTGAATATAATAAGAATTCGCTTAGTGTAACTAATAAATATAAAGCTGTTCAAGTGGGTGCTGATAAGAAGCTTGAGAATGGTTGGCATGTAGGTGGAGCTGTAGGCTATAACCGTGGTGAAGGCGATTATGCCAACGGTAGTTCCGGCAAGTCAAAGTTATTGACTGCTGCAGCTTATGCAACAACTGTTAAAGCAGATGGACAATATATTGATGTGATTGCTAAAGTTGGTAATTTAAGAAATTCATTTACCTCGTATAATTCAGAATCCGGCGCTTTACGCAATTATGTGAGCGGAAAATATAGTACGAATGTTTTAGGTCTTGGTGTTGAATATGGGAAAAAGATTCAACGCGGTTCGGCCATAATTACGCCTCAGGTTGAGTTAACATGGGCCCGTTTAGGAGCTGATAGCTTTGCGGCAACATCACCTACCGGAGAATCTATGCAAGTTAATCAGTCTGCTATTACAAGCTTAATTGGTCGCATGGGCGCTGCCGGTGAATGGCGTCAAGCTAAGAGTAGTTATTATGTAAAAGGCAGTCTTTTGCATGAATTTAAAGGCGATAGCACAACGCATTTCCAGGAAAGTGGTAAAGATGGTAAGTCTACTGATTTTGATTTCAAAGACACTTGGTTCGAAGTTTCTGTGGGCGGTGCTTACGATTTTAATCCATCGAGCAGTTTATACTTTGATGTGGCAAAAAGTTTCGGTGGTGATTATGAACTCAACTGGGAAATTAACGCCGGAATGAGATTTAAGTTCTAGTTAAATAATTTTAAAAATTAATTATAATGTGGAGGCCAATAGAATTGGCCTAAAGTGCACATAAAAAACTGGTTTTGTTTCTGCCACCGGCTTCCGGTGGCAGTTTTTTGTGCGCTGTTAAATACTAGCCGGTACGTTTTTCTACCGGAATTAATACTTCAAGATTTAGTTTCTCCTAATTACTTCTTAAATGTAAGTTTATATAACTTTAATGTTATGAATAATTATACAAAGTTTATATTCGTAAAAAACATAAATGCTATATAGAAATTGATAAATGTATGTACTATAGGGGGTATAGCATGATTAATATTATTTTTAAATTAAGATTGACTAGATGATGAAGTAAATATATACTGTATGTGAAGTAACTTTATACATTATGTATAATTGGCGAATTTGATAACAATAAAATAGGTGTCATTTGACTTAATAGAGAAATCGGTATAAGCCGATGCGATCCCGTCACTGTAAGAGGAGCGACTCTCATATTGCCACTGATTAATTTTGGGAAGGCGAGAGGAGCTATGAATCTAAGCCAGGAGAACTGCCTATTTATAATCTCCGTTTTAAATCTACGAGCGATAGAGAGGCGATTTTGGCGTAAGCTATTTAGCATATCTATTTTAAAGTTGAAGTAGATATGCTTTTTTTGTACGCCGAATAGGCATGACAAAACCCCCAGTTAAACTGGGGGTCGGTAAAAAATTCTTATAGAAAAGGAAAGAACCTCCTAATGATACAATGAAGTTGG
>NZ_SVCB01000016.1 GCF_015058545.1 Veillonella sp. | reverse complement strand
CTAAGATAGCTACCCCTATCCCCATAAGAGATACCATAATAGGCTCCATTAATTGTTGTAATTTTGCCATATAGCGGGACGTTAATCTATCATAATAGGAAGCGCCATGAGTCAGCATGGCTACCATATCCCCAGTCTCTTCACCTATAGTAATTAACTCCCAAAGAAATTCATTTCCCAATTTAGCCTTTTTTAAAGCGTCTCCAAATGTAGTTCCTTTAGCTAATAAATTATTTACTTGTGTTTGCAATAAAGTTGCATAGGGATTACCCCATAATGATTTTGTTAATATCAGCATATCTGTAATTGTTAAGCCACTGTCCAATAAAATAGCCCATACCTTTGTAATTCTGGCTAAAAAAAAGCAATCAAACCATTCATGACCACTACCGCGTTGCCATATATATCTCAACACAACTAAACGAATATCAGCTTGTTGCCAGATACACCAAATCCCAAATATGAATAAGCCTAATAAACCTATACATAAAGTTACATGAGTTGTAACAAAATCTCCAAAACTAAATAATATTTTTGTAATGAATGGCAAAGGCACTTGCATAGACATAAATACTTTTTTAAAAGCCGGTAATATAAACACGACCGTCACGCCTATGAATATCATCATGAGTAACAATAAGAATGCCGGATACGCTGCTGCTCCGCTTAATTGTCGTTGCCAGGCCCATTGTTTCTCATAATATTCTTTAATTTGAGAAAAACTGTGCGCTAAGGTACCTGCAGCCTCACCGGCTTGCAGTAATGCACAACCTATATTAGGGAACCCCACCTCTGATAATACCTTTGAAAGGGGATTACCTCGCTGTATAGCTTCATTAATTACTGCATAAGGAATATGCTTTATCGGCTTAGCGCTCAAAAATTGCATAACACGACGTATAGAAATACCTGCTTCTAATAATAAAGACATACGATATGAAAACTCTATAATATCTTTATACCGCCACTTAACATTATTTACTTCAGAAGATTTTATTAATGCAACTTCAATAATATGCCATCCTTTATATTGCAATTTTTGAACTATTTCTTCACTTGATTCAGCCCATATGGTATCTTCTTGTATCACCCCCTTTGCATCAAAGGCCCTATAGTTATACTGTTTCATAAGCCTGTTCCAAAACCTCCTTAAATTCACTATGTTCTCCCCATTCAGCTTTAAGAGCTGCCACGGCCATTTCCATTGTCTGCATTGGCGGTTGCGTTTCTTGAATTGATACAATTTGTGGTTCTTTACGCTGTCGAATCAAATTTGCTACAGCCGGTGTATTTAATAAAATATCTCTAACTACCACAAATTGTTTATCAAATCTTAATAGCCGCTGACATAATACAGCTCTTAATACTTGAGATAGTTGAGCTCTCACTTCTTCCTGTTGGGAAGCCGGGAAAACCGAAATCATCCGATTAATAGCCATTACTGCCCTTTGTGTGTGTAAAGTAGCAAATACTAAATGTCCCGTTTCAGCCGCATGTAATGCAGCTTCCAATGTTTCACGGTCACGCAATTCACCAATCATAATTACATCCGGATCTTCACGTAACGCATCTCTAACGCCCGCAGCCATTGATTCCATATCTTGTCCCAGTTGACGCTGATGAATCAAACTTTGATTATTTTCAAAGGTAAATTCAATAGGGTCTTCCAAGGTAATAATATGCTTATGACATTCATCATTAATGCATTGTAAACAAGTAGCTAGGGTATAACTTTTACCAGAACCCGTAGGGCCTGTGACAAGAACTAAACCTTCTTGTAAATGAACAATACGATGCAACAGTTTACCGGCTTCCCCCTCCGGCATAGTTAATGACTGATTATATAAAATACGCAATGTTCCGCACCGCTGTTGTTTGGCTTGATATAAATGAACCCTTACTCTGATATTTTTAAATGAAAAAGCACTATCTTTCGAAAAAACTGCGTATAATTTACGTGCATCAGCCACTTTTTCTAATGGATTTCCTTCTGAAGATTTCAAAGAATCTGCTAATTTCAGTTGATGATTACCCCTATTTTCATCATTTAATGTGCCGCGTTCACTTGCCTTTATAATTTCTGTAAACAAAGCATCTGCTACCTTAATCCCATTACACTTAACAATATCATTACCTAAGCGAAAATAAGGCTCCTGATGCAGTTCAAGATGAACATCTGTTGCCCCTTCAGCAATGGCTCGCTGCAACAATTCACTTAAACTCATAGTAATTCACCTTCAATATATTAAACTCCCCGAATTTCAATTCCGTTGCGCCGCACTTCATCAACTGTAGTCAGTCCTCTCCTTACCGCAAGTTCTCCGGACTCTAATAAAGTGGGCTTTACATATTGTTCACAATTCTCCCAATTTATTGCATCATTAGGCAAAGCCAACAATTCATATAGTGCTAATCGTCCACAAAACCCTTGAGACGTTTTTCTTCGTACTAAACGCTGTGCTATAGCACCTAATAAAGTTGCGCGTACCAAATAATCTTCAATGCCCATATCCAATAGCCGTTCTCGTACACCTAATGCTGTATTAGTATGTATCGTCGCCAACACTCGGTGCCCTGTTAATGCCGCTTGAACCGCTAATTCTGCAGTTTCCCGGTCGCGAATTTCCCCCACCATAATCGTATCCGGATCTTGTCGCAAAACAGCCCGTAATGCTTTAGGAAAAGTTAACCCTGCCTTTGGGTTTATTTGTACCTGTATAGCTCCCGGAATATCTGCCTCTACCGGATTCTCCAACGATATAACATTGTCAGACACCGTGTTTAGCAATCTAAGTAGCGCATATAATGTACTCGTTTTACCGGATCCGGTCGGTCCTGAAATTAAAAGTAAACCATAAGGCCTTTGCAATAAGCTAACCACGTTTTGTCGCACGTCTTCAGTCATTCCTAATTCCGTTAAACTTTTATAGCAATTTTCACTGCCTACAATACGACATACTATGGTCTCCCCATAAACTGACGGCAATGACGAAACACGAAGCATAACATCGTTTTTATCTTTGCCCTGCCAACACCAACGCCCATCTTGCGGTAAGCGTTTTTCACTAATGTCCATACCACTTAAAATCTTAATTCTGTTTATTAATTTATCCGCTGCATCCTGCTCTATCTTTTCATGAATATCGAGCACTCCATCAATTCTAAAGCGTATTAATAAACCTTCCTTCGTCGCATCAAAATGGATATCACTGGCATTTTCCGTTACCGCCTGACTAATCAACTTGTCCAATTCTAATTCAACCTGAAACATAATCGCCCCCTTTATACCCGGCTACAAAAGAGAAGTTCTTTATTTAATTTATAATTCCTGCTTAATTCCACCAATGGTGCGCATTGGCACTGACAGTATGAGTCAACATAGAAAAAACACAAAAAAACACCCTTCAGCCGTTTTTATCGTAGCCAACCTAACATATTGGCTATCCAAAACGACCACGGGTGTTTTTAGCGAGGTATAAACAGGTTCTATAATTTATTTTGGGGCGCTAAAGAGAAACGCTAGTTGCGTGTCCTCTTGG